>NZ_JACJTV010000016.1 GCF_014698845.1 Coleofasciculus sp. FACHB-1120
TGGTGAACGTGGTGTGTGGCTTAATCGCTTACTGTCACCAGCCGAACAAGCCCTCGATTGCGATTGACCACAATTTGCTCCCCTCCGCTTAACCCGAACTCACGTTAAATTATTTATACGCTGATTCACCACCATTGAGGATTTTTCTCTGAGAACTAGGAAAAGAGATTAAGAGAAAGCTATATTTTTACTTAATTTTCGAGCTTTCTTCTAGAAATTCTAAAGTTCTGAGCAGGCGAATTGCCGACTCGTAAGCTTCCTCAGTCAGTTCGCGCGACTCTTCTGTACTGTCTACTAAGTCATCAACCACTAACTTGAGGAAACCAATCATCGGGTTCAAACGAGACCGAACTTCGTAAGAGGTTTTGACTAAAGCTTCATTAACAGCGGCTTTAATGACATTTTGAGTTGTTTCAGAGAACTGCATTGAGTACAGGCGAGTGTAGTAGCCGTTTTTCTTTAACAGTTCTTCATGAGTGCCGAGTTCTACAACACAACCTTTTTCCATCACGGCAATTTGATCGGCTTTCTGGACGGTGGAAAGGCGGTGAGCAATCACCACTGTTGTGCGATCGCGGCAAAGCTCATCAATTGCCTGTTGTACCAAACGCTCTGAAACCGTATCCAGGGCACTGGTGGCTTCATCTAAAATCAGGATTTCTGGGTTGCGTAGCAGTGCACGAGCGATCGCAATCCGTTGTCGTTGTCCTCCCGATAGGAGAACTCCTCGATCTCCTATCGTTGTATCAAAGCCTTGGGGTAAATTCACAATGAATTCGTAGGCGTTTGCTCGTTTAGCCGCTGCAATCACCTCTTCATCAGTCAATTTCTCCCATGCGTAGGCGATATTATTACGGACGGAATCGTTAAATAGGAATGTATCTTGGCTGACAATGCCCATCTCTTTCCTCAGCGAGTGCATGTCAAATTCCTTCATATCTCTTTCATCTATCGTGATGCGACCCTCTATCGGATCGTAAAATCTGGGTAGCAGATCGACTAGCGTTGACTTGCCTGCCCCCGATGCTCCTACTAAAGCAAGAGTTTTTCCTTTAGGAATTCCTAAATTTATCTTGTTTAGAATTAAATCCTCATTCCCCGGATAGGCAAAAGACACGCCCTCAAAACGAATTTCTTCTTTAAATCCGGTGTAAGGAACGCTACCATTCACCATTAATGGTTTGTTATCCCGGCGCAAGAAATCTGTCACCACTTCAACGCTGGGGGCAGAGTTGGCAAATTCGCCCCTCGCGCTGTTTAACTGACCTACGAAAGGCAGTAACCGGAACAAGACAACTAGATAAGTCAGCAGTACTGCTGAAAGCGACTCCAACTGCTGCAAAAACAAAGCACGACCTAACAATACAATTGCTAATACAACAATAATTCCCGATACTTCGTTGATAGGTCCAATCGCTCCCGAGTTCGCTTGCGATTGTAATTCCGCTTGTTCGCGTTCCTTAATCAGTTTGTTTAGTCGCTCAAATTCTCGCTCTTCATTACTAACACTTTTGATGAGCCGAATCCCAGTCAAAACTTCAAGTTGGGCACTAGAATAAGCCTTTGATGCTCTTGATACCGCCTTTCCGAATCTCTTAGATCGCTGGATATAATATTGATTTGGTAGCGTTACTAAAACCAACAGAACTGTAGAGGCTAAGGTAAGTTGCCAAGAAATTAATAATAATATCCAAACAAATACTAAAATTGTGGCTACTGTAACAAACAGCCGGATTAAAACGCGAATTGAACCAGCAGTCCGGCTAACTTCTTGTCCTAATCGATTGATAACATCTCCAATTTTCGTTTTTCCAAAATACTCAAGATCGACATCTAATAAGAGCTGAATCCCTTCTTTACGAATATCATTAACTAAGGATTTAGATAGGTAACTACCGACTAGAGAGCTGATATAGCTAGTCACATTTTTCAGAATAATGGCTAGTAATACTGCTGCCGTCATTGCTATGAGACGGTTTTCTCCCGAAAAACCGTCAAACACAGATAGCATTCTCCGAATGATCGGGGGTCCTCCATTTAAATCCAGCTGACTTTGCCCTAAAAAGTCCAGCACTACCGGTACAATTAAGGTTGTACTCACACCATTAAATAAAGCGCCGGAGAAGCCAAGAATGATTGTCGCTACGACTAAAATAGGATAGCGTAACGCAAATTTTAGAAGTAACTTACTAGAGTTTGAAAGCATATTTTTTTGCTACGAGTTGAGCCTCAATTCCTTGATAATTTAAAGTTTCCCAGCTACTTGCAAATCTTTAATCACATCAGATAGTATAGCTGCCATTGTCTCAGTACTATAGAGGGATATACATCTTTCCCTTGCTTTCATGCCCTGCTGATTTGCTTCATCTAAATGCTCGAATATCCATTGTATTTTCTCAGCAATTTCTTCTGCAGATTCAGGAGCAACTAGATAACCTGTGCCGCCTAAAATCTTTGGAATATCGCCAACGTAAGTGGACAGAATTGGCTTTGCCATTGCCATCCCATCGGTTAGTTTGAGCGGGAATTGAGCTTGCGCGGCAGGGGTATCTCGTTGGGGAACAACCACAATATGGGCAGCGGCTACTACAGCAGGCATTTCTGAAACTGGATATTTTGGCAATTTGATAATCCAACGCCCCCACTGTTGCATCAATTGATTATCGTAGGCATCGTATGGACTTCCCCCAACAATTACAAGTCTAAGGTCTGGCTGATTTAGCATCTCTAGTGCTGCTAAGACATCTTCAAGACCTTTGTAAGGTCGTGGCGCTCCAGGAAACATTAAAATCCGGTAGTCTGCAAGACCATAACGGATTCTACTTGCCTCAGCATCGAATTGGCTAGGATCGAAAAGAGTCGTATCTTTACCATTCGGTAAATACACACCTCCAAAGCGTTCTTTCAAAAACTGAGTATGTAAGGTAACGGTATCGGCATAAGATACTAAGCTTTCCATCCACTTTAAATAAAGAGGGTGATCTGGATATCTTAATGCCCCATCAGGTTTCAAAGTATCTCTATAAAATTGCTTTAAACTGGGACGATATTTCCATTGTTCGCCTCCATGCCAACTGAGTTCCCAGTCATCTATATCTAAAATAACCGGACGACGAGCCGTTAGCTTCTTGATAATAGATAACCCAAAACTTGTCGGTTTTAGCTTTACGGCGTATATAATGTCTCCATCTATTTGTTTTAAGAGCTTTTGAGCGGCTTTTATAAAACCTGAATGATAAGCGCAAGGGATGGCAACAATTGGTATTTCTGACTGAGATATTTGTGATGATTCGTCGCCAAAAACAAACCCAAAGATTTTTACTTCATAGTCTAGTTTTTTTAAGGCTTCATATAGCAGGAATGTGCGGACAGCCCCCCCCCATCTTCCTGCCCCACTAGCGGATAGATCGCTAACAACTAATGAGATTTTTAATTTTTTGTTTTGCTGTAAATCCACAAATTTTAAGTATTTTTAGAATCGTTGAACATAGGTTGAGCGAGTAATAGTACAAGCTAGTTTGAAAAACCAAGTTAATGCACTCTAGAGACCGCCTTCATTCTTCATTAGTATAATCGGTGAATCTGGAACATCAGCAAAAAAGGGGGATGGTATACGGCAGAAAGAACCAATGGCAACTAAATCAGGTCAGCAGAGGTTAAATGTCTTTTCGTCATCCCCTGCTGCTAAGAGAGGGATTTGAAGAAGGTCTAGTCCGCGAACTTTAGATGACCTGTTTGGATATTGTCAAAGATGCGATTAAGCTGGCGACGTTCTTCGTCTGTCACTAGGTAATCTGAAAGGATAGCCGTTGTCAGATGTAGATACTCGGTTCGGGTCAATTGACCCGATGAAAGGATACGGTCTACCATTTGTTGATTCTGTAGGTTTGACTGGCGTTCTCGTGTCCAGGGCATAGACGGTTGGTTGCTCCTTAATTTTCGGCGATTATGACTGGTGCTTACTTAAGATTATCTGTTTGCCGTTCGTTGGCATTTGTCTAAAGTTTCTGTAAGAATAATGTTAAGAAATGATAAAGTTCTGTTCCGTCAGAACACTCGCTTACAGAGGCAGTGGTAAATGCAGGTTGACCGAATTCCGGTACTTTCTGACAACTACATCTTTTTGCTGCATGACCCGACTCAGAAGATAGCAGCGGTTGTAGATCCCGCTGAAGCTCAGCCGGTACTGCAACGCTTGCAAGAAATTGACGTGCAGTTGGTGGCAATTTTCAATACTCACCATCATAGCGATCATGTGGGCGGAAATCGGCAGCTGATACAACGCTTTCCGGATGCTTGCGTGTATGGGGGGGCTGAGGATAAAGGGAGGATTCCGGGGCAACAGGTATTTTTGCAGGAGGGCGATCGCGTCGAGTTTGCCGATAGAATTGGCGAAGTTTTCTTCGTTCCCGGACATACCCGCGCCCACATCGCTTACTACTTCGCGCCAGCAACCGCTGAGGAGACGGGCGATTTATTCTGTGGTGACACCTTGTTTGCCGGTGGCTGTGGCAGGTTGTTTGAAGGCTCACCCACTCAGATGGTGTCCAGCTTGAGCAAGCTCAGAGCTTTACCCGATACGACCTGCATTTGGTGCGCTCATGAATACACCCTGAAGAACCTCCAATTTGCTCTCACAGTTGATGGGGGAAACCCAGATTTACAATCCCGCTATGCTGAAGTCAAAGCCGCCCGCAGTCGTTTCGAGGCAACGGTGCCATCACGGCTGGGAGTAGAAAAGCGCACGAATCCATTTTTGCGTTGGGACACTCCGACGCTGCAATCAGCGGTGAACAGCCAAGATCCCGTGCAGACTTTTGCGCGACTGCGGGGGATGAAAGATCGGTTTTAGGATTCTGCACCCCTGCAAGACCGCGAGGTATTTGTTGAATTCAGATTTTATATTGCGATCGCTCAACATATTTTCGTAGTATGGAGTGTTCTACCCCACGATTAATTTTCTTTTGTCTGTAGCAGAAAAAAACTATGGCGAAGCGCGTGCAATTAGTTTTGAATCAAGATGTCAGCAAGCTAGGAAAAAGCGGTGACTTGGTTGAAGTCGCTCCCGGCTATGCTCGGAATTATCTAATTCCCCAACAACTGGGAATTCCTGCCACTCCCGGCTTGCTCAAGCAAGTCGAACGGCGCAAAGAAAAAGAGCGGGTGCGCCTGTTGGAAGAAAAACAGCAAAGCCTTGAGCTGAAGACTGCCATAGAAGCTGTGGGCAGCTACACCATCGCCAAGCAGGTGGGTGAGGAAAATGCCATTTTCGGTACCGTCACCAGCGCAGAAGTGGTGGCAGCCATTCTCCAAGCCACTGGGAAGGAAATCGATCGTCGGACGGTTAGTCTTCCCGATATTGGTGAGACGGGCACCTACAAAGCAGAGATCAAGCTACACCCTGAAGTTAGTGCGGTTGTGCAAATTCAGGTTGTGCCCAGCTAATCGTAGTGCCTTACCTGAAAACTTGAGTCGCCGCCACAACGGTTTGACCGATAGTTTCCTGCCAGGAAAGGGGGTTGAGTGAAGCAGGAGTGCGATCGCTTAACCCCCATTATCATACTCGTGGTCTGAATCTTTCTGAGAACGGCCTTGTTATGGCTCACGAACTGAATTTCCAAGGCAAAAACGGTAACGAAGCGATGTCGTCCTTGGCGAATCGCTTACCCCCCCAAAACATTGAAGCCGAAGAAAGCATTTTGGGAGGTATTTTACTAGATCCGGAAGCCATCGGTCGGGTTGCCGATATCCTGCTGCCAGACGCCTTTTCGATTAACGCTCATAAGGCAATCTATCGCGCCGCCCTTGCCTTGAGCAGTCAAGGCAAACCCACAGATTTGATGAGTGTTACTACTTGGCTGTACGACAGGAGCGAACTTGACAAGGTGGGCGGACAGAGTAAGTTAGCCCAACTAGTAGATCGCACTGTTTCCGCCGTCAACATCGACCAGTATGCGGCACTGGTGATGGATAAGTACCTGCGCCGGAAGTTAATTCAGGCAGGCGGCGAGATTTCTCAGTTGGGTTATGAGACAGCGACCGAGCTGGAAACGATTCTCGACCAGGCGGAACAGAAAGTTTTTAGCCTCACCCAGGATCGCCCGCAGCAAGGTCTGGTACCCATTTCCGACACGCTGATCAATACGTTTCAGGACATTGAAATCCGCCATCAGGATCTGGCTCTCCCCGGTCTTCCCTGTGGCTTCTATGACCTCGACGCGATGACTGGTGGTTTTCAGCGTTCTGACTTGATTATTGTGGCGGGAAGACCCTCTATGGGGAAAACCGCTATCTGTTTAAATATTGCTCGCAATATTGCTGAATTTCATAAATTGCCAGTCGCTGTTTTTAGTCTAGAAATGTCTAAAGAACAGCTGGTGCAGCGGATGCTGGCAAGTGAGGCTGAGATTGAGAGTAACCGCCTGCGGGCTGGGCGAATTAGTCAAAACGAGTGGGAACCGCTCTCACACGCCCTCGGCAACCTCTCGGAGATGCCAATCTACATTGACGATACGCCTAACATGACGGTGATGCAGATGCGATCGCAAGCTCGTCGTCTCCAGGCAGAACAGCATGGACAGTTGGGATTAATTCTCTTAGATTACTTGCAATTAATGGAAGGAGCCAGTGACAATCGGGTACAAGAATTGTCGAAAATGACGCGAAGTCTCAAAGGTTTAGCCCGCGAACTCAACGTCCCGATTATTGCCTTATCCCAGCTCAGTCGCGGCGTCGAAGCGCGTAACAATAAGCGCCCGATGATGTCAGATTTACGTGAAAGTGGAAGTATTGAGCAAGATGCTGACTTAATCATCATGCTTTATCGGGATGAATACTATAACAATGACACGCCTGACCGAGGCATTGCAGAGATTATTATTGCAAAACATCGCAATGGGCCGGTAGGGACTGTAAGACTATTATTCGATCCGCAATTTACACGTTTTCGTAATCTGGCTTCTTCCAATCGTTGAGGATGGAACGTTCTCAATCAAGTGCGATGTATTGAGTACAATATATCCACTCGCAACCTCACCCCAAATTTCTCTTTGCTTTTCGGTGAGGCAAGGAGGTTTCAATCAGTTTACTTTACCTTGTTTTGTTTCATGAAAAATGAAGAGTAGTGGGTAAATCTTACTCAATACTCTTGAGCCATGACCGAATTGAAAAGACAGTTAATCGCCTTTAAAGAGACAGGACTTTAGCAACTGTTTGCACATCCTTATCGCCGCGTCCAGAGCAGTTGATGACAATGCGGGGATTGCCAGTCAGTTGAGGGCAGAGAATATCCAGGTAAGCGATCGCGTGAGACGTTTCCAACGCTGGAATAATTCCCTCTAGCTGCGACAACTGCCGAAACGCTACCAAAGCCTCTTGGTCAGTCACGCTGTAATATTCAGCCCGACCCTCATCCTTGAGATAACTATGCTCCGGGCCAACACCGGGATAATCTAGACCAGCACTGATAGAATGCGCCTCCACCACTTGACCATCCTCATCTTGCAGCAAATAGCTCATCGCCCCGTGTAAAACTCCTACCCGTCCCTTAGTAAGCGTGGCAGCGTGTTTCTCGGTATCAACGCCCTCCCCAGCCGCCTCAATTCCAATCAGCCGGACTGATGAGTCTTTGACAAACTCGTAGAAAAGTCCCATCGCATTTGAGCCACCGCCGACGCAAGCCAGGAGAATATCCGGCAAGCCGCCCCATTTCTCCATCGCTTGAGCGCGAGTTTCCTGACCAATTACTGCATGGAAATCGCGCACCAGCATCGGATAAGGGTGAGGGCCTGCAACCGAACCTAATATGTAGTGAGTTGTTTCTACATTCGTTACCCAATCCCGAATGGCTTCCGACGTGGCATCTTTGAGCGTTCCCGTTCCCGCCGCCACAGGGCGCACCTCTGCCCCCATCAGCCGCATCCGGAACACATTCAGCGATTGTCGTTCCATATCCTGGACGCCCATATAAATGACGCAATCCAGACCAAATCGAGCGCAAACCGTGGCTGTAGCGACGCCATGCTGTCCGGCACCCGTTTCTGCAATAATGCGCTGCTTGCCCATTCGCTTTGCTAACAATACCTGAGCCAAAGCATTGTTAATTTTGTGGGCACCCGTATGGTTCAAATCTTCCCGCTTCAGATAAATTTGCGGTCCCGTACCATCTGGCTTTGCATAGTGAGCCGTCAAACGTTCGGCAAAATAAAGAGGGCTAGGGCGACCTACATAATCCCGCAGCAATCCTTGAAGTTCTTGCTGGAAAGCAGGTTCAGCCCGGTATTTTTGAAAAGCCGCTTCCAACTCGCTCAGCGCTGGCATCAACGTTTCCGGCACGTACTTGCCGCCAAATCGTCCAAATCGCCCTAGTGCGTCGGGTTGTTGTACAGAAGCGTTAGCAGTTTCTTGGGAATCCGGAGAAATGGGAGTACGTGTCACAGCGAATTGTGGGAATTACAACACAAACTTCATTATAGTTTCGATGAGTTTATCCAAAACAAAATTAGTGAGCTGGAACTGGGCCGGAAGGTTCTAGCATCTCGGAGATAGAGTAGGAGTGGGAGGTGCAGCCGTTGAGATAGGAACTGGAGTTGCATTGACTGGATGGCAGGGGCGGCTGATTCGATTTTGGCGGCAATCGAGATTTAAAAAATTCGGTAAAATTGCCCTACAGGGTAGACAAACACGCTCCTCCAGATGTATTTCACACACTCTCATTGAGAACTGCTATATAGCACTCTTCAATGATTCCTAAAGGCGAGAGTTCCTGGCTTACAAGTCAAATAGGATCGTTACATCTGAATAAATCACGGACAAAGCTCGCGCCCAAATTTTGAAGAGATTTCCGGCTCCTTCTCGATCTAATCTGTTCTTGAATAACTTTTACCCGACTCACTGTTATGTCTTCTTCCAAGGGCAAAGCATCCAGTTCTAAAACACCCGCTCAAAATCGCGTTATCTACTCGGAATTCGGAAACACCGATAATTCAGATGCCTTAGAACGACCCGTACCAGAACTACCCCCTAATCAGCAAAACCTCAAAGTTCAGGCATCTCGGAAAGGAAGAAAGGGCAAAACTGTAACTGTAATTAGTGGCTTTCAGGTAAAACCAGACACTCTGGAAGCCTTGGCAAAACAGTTGAAAGCTCAGTGCGGCACGGGGGGCACAGTGAAGGAAAATGCGATTGAAATTCAGGGCGATCATACTCAGAAACTCGTCCAAGTTCTCGCAACTTTGGGATACAAAGCGAAAATCAGTGGCGGCTGATTTTCTAGGGAGATTCCGCGTCGGAAACAATCGAAGGTTTTAGTGGCAACGACACTGTAAAGCAAGTGTAATTGGCAGCACTTTCCAGATGAATCGCGCCTCCTAAATTGGCAACCAATTTCTGTACCAGGGCTAGTCCCAAACCAGTCCCGCCTTGCTTCCAGGGATCGGAGTTGGGAATGCGGTAAAACTTTTCAAAGACTCGTTCGCGTTCGCCTGTCGGAATTTCTACGCCGGTATTCATTACACTCACTTCCATCTTATCGGCGGCGCTACGTGCTTTTACCGCAATCCGTTCAGCTAATGGCGTGTACTTGCAGGCATTATTGAGTAACTCGCTTAATATGCGTCCTAAACTGGTGCGATCGCAAATTAAGGGAGGCAGTTCTGACTCAAGGTGAATTTCTAAGTGGCGATCGCGTTCTTGGGCGGGCTTTTGAAAAGGTTCTACAATTGTGGGCAGCCAATCTTGTAGCTGAATGCTTGTCAGTACCAAAGGCTGAATCTCTGCATTGATCCGCTGCCACTCTAGAAGATCGTTGATTAAGTTGGTTTCTCTTTCGCATTCGTTATGCAAAATATGGAAGTAGCGAGCCACTTTGTTTCTTTGGGCTGGTGGCTTAGAGAGTTCTGCAAACAGTCCGTGGTCTTTATTCAAGGCAATCCCCAACATCTGAATCGCCATTTTCATGTTGGCAACTGGCGATCGCAATTCATGGGGAACGGTACTCAGGAAGTCATCTTTGAGGCGATTCAGCTTTTCCAATTCTGCGACTTGGGCTTGCGCTGCTTGGTAGAGTCGGGCTTGTCGAATTGCGATCGCGCATTGAGACGCCACTTGCTGCACAAGCTGGATTTCCAGCTCGTTGAAAGCTTCTTCCTGCCGCTTAAATAACCACAGATCCCCGAACACTGCTTGGCTATCAAAAATTGGACAAGCGAGGATAGCCACCGCTCCTCGAATCTCAGGGATTAGATGACAAAACTGGAAATACTGACCTTTCAGCAATTGAGCATCCTCTTTAAACAAGTCGGAAATTGTGACGACTTGCCCTAGCGCTGATGGTAATCCTTGGGTGTACTCGTGAACGATTGTCGCCGTGGTTTGGTTGGCATCGTACAAAGCTGTATCGCAGCCTTCAATCCCCAACACCAAGGTTAATTCTTCGACGGCAGTTTGCAAAATATGGTTTTCGTCGAGGGTATCGCGGACTTTGTCAGTAATGCGTTTAAGCATTGCTTCAAAGTCGAGTATCTGTTGCAAGTGGGTTGTGCGATCGCGATTGAGCTGGTCGTAGGGTTGCTCGTGCAGCGTTTTTTGCAACCTCGTATCTTTTACCCCGCTATCATTTTGGGTAATTTTTCCCTCAACCTGATTTTTTAGATTCCTCTCGGCACACTCCCAATTTGCCGCCGAACAATCCACTAACCGATCGTCTTGAGAGGGAGGTATTTGTTGCAACAGCCAGCGTAGACCCACAACTTGCAGAAATTGCGGCTCTTGCACTGGCTCGACAGTAACAATAGCGTTAAACGTCTTACCCTGCCTTGTTTGCAAGCAGATTTCCCAGTTATTGGCAACAGATCCCTGTTGGAGGGCGCTGAGCTGAGTGTGAAAGTCCCTGTGAGCATCCGTTGCCACAAACTCCACCAGCGGCTTACCGATCAAGGTTTCTGGAATGCTTTCGAGCAACTCACCGCTTGTCCAGTTAGCTGATAAAATTACGGCTTCTCGATTTGTCACCAAAAACCCAATTCCCCTTCCCTGAGAAACCGCCTCTGAATTGCTATGAGCAGGCTCGATTATTTGCATTTCTTGGGGAGTGGAATCGGAGATCAACGCACCCTCGGCTGGGGAACGTTGCTGTTCTTCGAGTTCTGCGTGATTTTTGTTAGCGAATTCTTGCTGAATTTGTTGGCGCAGTTCCTCGATGACGCCCTGCATCTTTTGCAGCTGGTTTGATAGTTCTTTCAGAGCATCCACGAGTGGCCCTAGGTGAGATATTGGTAACTTTTCAGTACACTGCCACAGCTGCTCAAGTCGCTGTAGGGAATCTTCAACCTGCTGGTCTAGGTCATTTACCATTGCACCCTTAATTTCCCTCGACAACGCTTCTGTATCAGCAGTAATACCCATATCAGCGACGCTTAGATTTTGCTGGATTTGCTGCAATAATAGCTTTGCTTATTTGTGCCTTTATTTTCTAATAGAATAACTTCATATTGTTCGGGGCAACATCGCATCTTAGACTGATTTTCCCCAAAAAAGTTCCTGCGTTGGCGTTAAATATGCAACGCAGCCTGATGTTAGGAGGATTTTCGCGATGCTTTGGCAGAAACCAATAGCTTCTAAGCGCTCGCCCACCATCCCCTTTCGCTAATCTCTCTACTTATAGATATTACTTAATATTTTAAAAATCTTAAAAAGATTAAGCATTTTAGTAGCAAACATCACAGTAAATTTATCCTATCAGCTCACCGATAGATTGACATTTCTATCGGAATAGAGAGGGGGATCTCCCAAATTAATGACATTCTAGTAGAAATTCCCAATAATTTTCAAAAGGTGTTTTTATGGATCTCTTCCGTATCTTGATCGCTATTTTTGTTCCACCGCTGGGTGTTTTCTTGCAAGTTGGCTTTGGAAAAGACTTTTGGATCAATCTGGTCTTGACTTTTCTAGGTTTATTTCCCGGAATTATTCATGCGGTGTGGGTTATTGCCAGAAAATAGCGATCGCTCTCCATTCCTCCAGAATCTGCCCATCCAGCTTCCCTTCCAAGGAAAAAAGGAGCCATCTTCATGGCTTCTTTTTTCAGCACGATTTATTTCCAAGGCGGCAAAGACAATTACTCAGAGGCACTGATCCAGTGCCTCTAGACTTGCTTCTTTGATAGCTGCTGGATCATCTCGAAGTAGCACAGCAGCCGACTTCGTTACCCAATTGACGGTATAGCCCAAGGCAGCTAAACCACTCATGCGCTTACTTTTTAGCGCTTACAGGTTACTAGCGAGTAAGCATTTGTTGCAGCACCTGTCGGATTACATCTGACGGCACTTGGTCGGTTACAGTGACCGCCCCAATCTGGGTGGGAAGGACAAACCGCACCTTTCCATCTTTCACTTTTTTATCGGTTTGCAATGTATCAATAATTGCTTCGATGTCTAGCCCCACTGGTAGCTGGGTAGGTAATCCGGCTTTTTGAATTAGGGCATCTTGACGTTGGGCGTCTGCCTTGTCCCACATCTGAAGGTTAACTGCAATCTGACCTGCCGCGACCATCCCAATCCCTACCGCTTCCCCATGATTCACGACGCGGTAGCCGGTTAAGCTTTCTACAGCATGACCGATAGTGTGACCATAGTTGAGAATGGCGCGAAGTCCGGCTTCTTTTTCATCTTTGCTGACGACATCAGCTTTAGCTTGGCACGATCGCGTCAGGATTTCTTGCAATAAACGAGCATCAAGAGAGGGGAGTGAGTCAAGATATGGCGATCGCTCCATCTGCTCAAATAAATCAGCATCCCAGATGATCCCATACTTAATCACCTCTGCCATCCCCGCGCGGAATTCTTGCACCGGCAAGGTTTTCAGCACCTCTGGGTCAATTAAAACCAGTCGCGGCTGATGGAAGGCACCAATTAAATTTTTTCCTTGGGGATGATTAACGCCGGTTTTGCCGCCAATGGCAGCATCAACCATTGATAAGAGTGTTGTCGGAACTTGTACAAAGTTAATCCCCCGCAGCCAGGTAGCGGCAGCAAAGCCAGTCATATCACCAATTACACCACCGCCTACCGCAACAAGCGTTGACGAGCGTTCTAGGCGATTTTCCAAGGTGGCGTCGTAGATTTTTTGGACAGAGTCGAGAGTTTTGTAGCGTTCGCCAGCGGGAAGGGTTAGTTCGGTAACGTCAAAACCAGCTTCTTTCAGGGATGCGATCGCTTCTTGACCATAGTGCCGGAAAATTTCTGGGTTAGAAACAACCAGGACTTTCTTCCCTAAATTCAAATTGGTCATCTTAGCGCCTAGTTGCCCTAGACCCGAAGATGCGATCGCAATTTCGTAAGCCTGCTGCGGTAAATTAACCCGAATCACTGATTCCATAAGCCAAACCCCATCAACCAACAAGCGCCCGTGGGCTGTATTCTACTCCACTTGATGTTTCAATAGTGGATATTGCGTTCTATCGGAAACATGGAAATCTCTGGAGCGATCGCTTACGTCTTACTTTTGGGTGGTGCTTTTGCTGTTGCTGTGGGGCTGTATTTCGGTCTCCGCGCCATCAAGCTGATCTAATCACCAGCCTGCTGGCGAAGGATGAACGATGAAGGAATTGTTCGTTCTGTACTTCTTTCCTACTTCATCCTTGCTTAAGGCGGGTTAGAGAAGGATACCAGAAGACGAATCAACGAATCCTTTCATCTCTCATCCTTCTGTTAGACTTAACACCTTTACTGTAGATTGCCTTGGGGTACTCTCACAGGGCTGGCTAGTCGCTCGACGCGCCATTAGGATTGTTTTTGGCAAAACTCCCACTAATTGAGCCAGAATTTCATCCGGCATCTGGGCAGTCGCTTCAACACCAAAGTATTTTTCAAATAAAACTACAATGATCCGGGCACGCTGCAACGGCACGCAATACTCCATTGCTTTTTGAGTAAAGCGAATCCATTGTTGCCGGATTTCATAAGCTTTTTGTCTCTCGGCGCGAGACTCAGGGCAAACTACTACTGGGTTGCCAATGGGAATCACCCGGCTACAATTAATATCAAACAGGCTGCCAATCCCCGCACCAGGTCCTGCCAATTCTGCATGATGGCGATGACAGATAATTAAGGCACTGCCGCGACAACCATCGACCCGGAGGAGCTGTCCACTGTGCAACTGGCTTAAGATTTCTGTAGGTTGGTTAATCGGTTTAGTAATGAGGGCTTTGTCGGGCATTGTAAGTCACAGAATCCTCTAACTTGAGTATCTTGCATCTAACTTATACCCCTCAGTGATCGAATCTGTTTGGGGGGTGTGATACCCATTTGATTCATTAGTGATTCTTATCACTACAAATCCTGTGACTCACTAGAAATGAAGATGTTTACAACTCAGGCTTAGACTTGATAGCACAATGCTTCAGAATTTTTCACTTGTCTAGCGTTGTGCTTTCTAACCAATTGTCTGGCGGCATCTTCAGCTTTTCAAAGGAGTCAGAGTCGCCAGAGGTAATATCGCTGTTTTAGCTTTGTCGTTGAGTAGCAGCTTGCCAGCCGCATCGACACTAAAATCTTTTCCTGGCATAAATCCTTTGCAAATCAAACGTTTGCCGACGGCGACTGAAGTAATAGTACGAATTTCTTGCATTACATCGGCAGGAATGAGATTCTCTATCGTCCAGAACACTGAATCGGTGTCAAACCAGATTATACGTTCGATACTCACCAGCATCATGCCACCGATCTCTGCCACGGTCATCTGACTTCTCAAATTCGCGATTAGGTCTTTTCCAATCTGGCTATTACGGGTCATCATCGCCCTAGCCATCTTGGCAATTTCTTGTTCTAACTCTAAGTAGTTCATTCCTGACATTTAGGTTTCCTTCCTAACTGTGTTTGCGGTTCTGCCAAGTATACCTAAAGAAGGAGTAAAATATACCCCCAGAGGGATGAAGAAATAAATTATTTTAGAAAGTATAAGCAGAACCTTGTCAGTAGCGCCAGACAGTAGAATGACTGCGCGATCGCTGCTGTTGCGATCGCAAGAGTATAGGGATGCGCTACGAGGAAAGATTAATAAAACTAGGACAAAAAGTAGAAATTTGAGAGATTTCTGAGCGATGCGAGTGCTAAGCGCCTACCGGGAATCCTAACCAGAAAAAAAAACCCCTTGACAGGGGTTATGTTGGTCTCTACTGAAGAATATTTATCGAGATTTAATCCGAAAGCGTGAGGGGATAGGTTTAACCTCGGTTTTTAATTAACATCACTTGCACAATCTGCACCGCTAGAACTTTGTTCTGAGTAATGTTCTAATTACTGAATATTTTGCTGAACAAACCCATCGCAGTCATTCCTGGGAGGGACAGTAAGTATTTACTTGTCCTACACGATTGATGCTGATGATTCCGGAAGTCTGTCAACTTCAGTTCGCTGCTTGGTTGAGGGTAGCGCGAGTGCTAGATACGTACTTTTAACAGTCAAACTATTTGAGCGATAACTTTCAGCGATCGCTGTTTAACGAGAACTGAAGTTACCGTGATGGGACGTTGTCGCTAGCTTTTTCAATCTTGTTGATCGCTACTAAACCCAGGTAAGAAGCCGCAAGGAGAAAGATAGTTGAAGCTAAATAGGCGTTTTCAAGCATCCGTAGCGCGGTTTCAAAAGTAATGTATGTCGTCATGGTTTAGCCTTCTCAGCTCTGGGCTGTTGTTGTTCTTCCCTTATTACCCCACAAGCTGGCTACTAATTTCCTCAGAAGAATCACTAGATTTAGGCTAAGAGTCACAAATTTCCCGGTAATTACACGGGTTAGGCTGAACAACTCAGTAATCTTTAGAAAATTATAAATACTAAAATTAACCGTAAAAACACTGGGGCTACCGACGGTTTTACTGGGTTTGCAGAGTTACAAGCTTGTCTTTTTTTATTTTTTATACGCTTACATTTTTTGGTTCTTTACAGCCTTAATACTTTCCCTGATTGAGTAGCCCTCAACCCTTTCCCGGCTAACCTTTCGTGTGCGGCAGTTAGGTAGAAGGCTTGAGGATGTAATGCCGTGAAATCTTTAAAATCTTACTAAAGACAGATGAATTATATAGTTTATTAAAAAAAACTGCACAAGCGATAGAACAGTGGAGTATGTATGCGATCGCACATTTCCACAATTCCTCCCCTCTTGAGGTTGCACCTGATGGCATGGCGATTTTTGTCTCAAGTCTCCTCAAAACCTGCAACAAAAACAACTTTCCCTAAGAAACTGGTAACGCCGAGTCTCTTACAGACTTTAGTTTTTAGCAGACTGCTGATTATCTTTAAATTTGCAATCAGATAAATAAGAGTTCCCCTTAACGAGGAAGATATTGAGGCTTTTCTATCTAGCAGTCAATTACCTCTTTTATTCCTTGTTCGCCGTTGCTGCTTATAGGGATTGCTAGTTAAATGAATATTTTTTTAAGATACACTTATAAAGTGTTGATTTCTAACTGTATTTTCGGTTATAAATATTGTATATATTTTCCATTAAATATTTTTATTTAGTTTTGCTATTTATGCTGGCTATAGGTTCCAACCCAGGAGTAGCGGGGAGAAATCAAGTTAATTGAGCATCTCGATTTGTTAGATTTTCGGCAAATTGTAAAATTGGTAACGGATACACCTATCTTAAGTTTATCAAAAGAAAATAGAGTTTGCTTTAAAAAAACAAAGATAATTTTAAATACTGTATTCAAAATCACTTAATGACTTAATAATCGGATATTTCTTTAGAAAAATTACTCCTTCCTTTCGATAGAAGCAAGGGTTTAAAACAGGGATTAAATTAGTGGGAGAATTATAAGAAAAGGACGGCAACCATGTTTGCTATAGGGGATGATGTTCTTAGTCAAAAAACCGGAAATACTGGTAAAGTAGTTGGCTACGGGCATGAAATGGTCAACGGGGTTTATTTACCAACCATCAAAGTGCTTATAGCTGAAAGTTTAAAGTCTGGAAAAAAGGCTTTTGTAGAGGAGGACTTGCATTCAGCATGGATTCAACAGCAGGCAGCTAGCGCTCTCTCTGCCAAATAAATTTTTAGTAATAAATTAGAGGAGCGTGACAAGTGAGAACAAAGCCGGAGAAGCAATTCTTCGGCTTTGTTTGTATCTAAACGCTTTAAATTATTAGATTGCACCCGATACCGCCCAATAGATGTCGTTCTAAGAATCAATGTGCCTTTATCAAGCGCTCAGCCGATTGTAGAACAAAAATAAAGTTCCCCAAGAGCGGTAATATCGTATTTACTTATCACTGATGAAGATATTATCCTGGCGGGTTTTCCGGTTAGTCTGAGGCGTCGGGTAGAATCGAGGGAGCTTGTGTTTTCATCTAATTCTAGTCTGTGACCAGTGCTGCCCACTGTATTAATCCGGATTGTTCGCGTCCCTATCCCCAGCCTTGGGGAAACAAATTTTGCAACTGTTGTGGGGCACCGCTACATCTGAACAATCGTTATATTCCTCTCCAGACTTTAGGCGCTGGTGGGTTCGCTGCCATTTATACAGTCTGGGATTTGCAGTTGGCAACAGACCGGGTGCTGAAGGTATTATTGGAATCTTCATCAAAGGCGCAGGAACTGTTTGAACAAGAAGCATCTGTTTTAGCAAGTCTGCATCATCCGGGCGTCCCTAGCGTCGAGCCAGATAGCTATTTTGTGGTGAATTTGGGTCATCCCTCTTACCGGCGTCTGCCTTGTCTGGTAATGGAAAAAATCAACGGTCAGACATTGCAAGATATCCTGGATCGCCACTATCCTCAAGGGTGCCCGGAGTCGCTGGTGACGAATTGGCTGAAGCAAGCACTCGATATTTTACAAGAGTTGCACCGACGGCAGATTATTCACCGAGATATTAAACCCTCCAACTTGATGCTGCGTCAGGAAACCGGGCAATTGGTAGCAATTGATTTTGGCGGGGCGAAACAGATGGGCACCGTCCAAGTGGGTCAAGAGGCAAGTTCAACGCGGTTGATTTCTCCCGGATACAGTCCGCCAGAGCAGATTTTTGGGGGTGCGGTGGGACCTGCGGCAGATTTCTATGCGCTGGGTCAAACGATGATTCACTTGCTCACGGGTCGATATCCCCCGGAGTTGGAAGACCCGGCGACAGGAGAGTTGCGTTGGCGTCATTGTGTCCCGGTGAGTCCCGTCTTCGCTGATTTGCTGGATGATATGGTGCAGGCTGATGTGCGCCAGCGACCGGCGACGGCTGTGGAAATTCAGCAGCGTCTGGCTGGGGATTCTTCAATGAAGACGAAAACCAGCCAGGTTCCGCAGTCTTTCTCGGATGCGATCGCATCCATCGCCAGCAGAAGTCTGAAGCTGTTGTGGGTCGCGATCGCCTCTATTGTGACGCTAGCGGGTCAAACGGCTCTTTTCGTGGTTCGAGCGATCGCTAAAGTTGTGACAGCTTGCCTGGATACACTTTGGGAGATGGTTGTCGGCGGGATTGCAGGGGGTGTGTTTGCAGTTACTGGCTTCTGTTTGGCTTATGTGTTCCCTTTGGGGACTCATTTCGCCGCTTTGCTGGCGCAACTACCGTCTGTTTTCCCCTATATTCCACCCCCAGTCGGACAAGCCATTCTCTTGTTTACGTTCGCTGGATGGGGAACGGCTTGGGGTCTTACTGAAGCAGGAGGGTTTGGTCAACGCAAGCGTCGTTTAGTCGCTGGACTAATGGGTGTCTTCGGCTATGGGTTGGGGTGGCTGGTTTGCCATCTGATGCCTGCTGGAACGGTGCTGCAAATGGTAACGTTGATTGCAGTTGCTGTTGGCCCGCTAACGCTCGGTCTTGGTTTGCCGAGTCATCAACTGGTTCACGCCGTTGTCGCCGCAGCTGGCACAGCCGGAGTTTTTGCGGGTTTAGGCTTTTTTACTCTCAGTGCGTTCGATCTCCTCCCCAGCCTTGGTTTTTTCAGTCTTCTGGGTGTCACCATAGCCTTCTGGCTAGGCGTGAGTTACTACTTGGTTGTGCCTTTTCTGCGTTGGTTGGGCTGGCGTTAACGGTGTGTCGCCTGAGCCGTGATCGCTCAATCCCCGGAATTTGCGATCGCATCTTGGAAGCACTACTTGAGCAGACCGATTTAATTAGCAGCTCATGACAAAAAAAATTTCCCTATTGGCAATGGTTCTGATGTTGGGTGCTTGTAACTCTACAACGAATTCTAACCAGTTCACATCAACAACATCGACAAATTCCCCAATTCCCTCAACTTCCCCAACTCCTTCAACAGTGGCTGAGTTACCCGATTTGCAGTGTCAAGGCGAAGTCCCGCAAGCTGTGAAAGCAACGCTAGGCGAACACCGCCTCGCCAAGGAATCCGATTTTGTGCCATCGATTCGCAACTTTAAGTCTAGTGAAACTCCGAACCAGAAGTTTACTTGCAGCATCTTCTCGGCTGATTTTAATCAAGATGGGTTGAAAGACTATGCCATGTTGTTAGTGGCTGAAGAAACGGCTGACTTCCGGTTTCAAATCGCACTGAATCAAGGCAATGAAAAGTTTGAGCGATCGCTCGTGAAAGATTACCGGCGCATCACGAAGCCAGAAGAAGGGGTAATTTACACTTCAATGGACTTCAAACCCGCAGGAGAAAAAGGTTTAGCTAACCGCAAGTATAGCCCTTTGAAAGCAGAATCGTCAGAAGAAAAGACTTATATTAATACACCAGCAATTGAATTGTGGAAAGTTAGCAAAACCGATGAACCACCCAAACAACTTGATGTAGATTCTCTCGCTTACTGTTCTGAAGCTTTGTATTTCGTAGAGGGCAAACAAAAGAATTTTGCAGTCTGCGATTAAGTCCTTATTTAAGCGACAAGTCTACCTGTCTTGGATAAAATTAGAGAAATCTGTTTTTTAGAAAATGGGCTTCTCTAATTTTTTTTGTTTGTATCTACTTATTTATCATAGAGTCAGTAGTCTTAGGGAAATTAGTCATGTTAGAGTACAAGCCACCGAAGTATTTTCCCTCTTCCGAGGAGCTACCCGATTCTGACGAAACGCCTGTGGATAATGAACTGCAAGATTTAATCCCCGGTTTGCTAAAAGCAATATTGGCTATGGCTTGGGCAGATCGCATGGATTGGTTTTTTGGCGTAGATATGGGAATTTACTACGATCCGGATAAACCAGCCATCGTCCCCGATGGATTTCTTAGCTTAGGAGTCGAGCGGTTCTTTGATGAAGAACTTCGCTTAAGTTATGCAATTTGGGAAGAAGAGCGTGTGCCCACGATGGTGTTAGAGGTTGTATCCCAAACTTATCGGAAAGAATACAGCCAGAAAAAGCTAGATTATGCAAATTTAGGGGTTTTGTACTACGTAATTTATTCCTCCCGTCGTCGCAGAAAGCCGCATCTAGAAGTGCATCGGTTGGTTGATGGCGAATATGTGTTGCAGCCAGGAAACCCGGTTTGGCTACCAGAAATGGGATTGGCGATTGGTGCAGAACGGGGAATTTATCAAGGAATAACGAGGGAGTGGCTGTACTGGTACGACAAGCAAGGGCAAAGATTGCTGACACCGGAAGAACGCGCCCAACTTGCCGAACAACGCGCCCAACTTGCCGAACAACGCGCCCAACTTTTAGCAAAACAACTTCGTGCGATGGGGTTAGATCCAGACTCGCTAGCTTAATATCTCGTTAGTTCACCTAGGCTGGGCTTTGCAGGCTACCGATACGTCTAGACTTTAGCAACGGGCTAATATAAGCGATCGCTCAAGCAGATACATGACTACAAGCTTTGCATAATTAGCTGAAGGCGATCGCTACTTGTTGGCAGTTAGTATTTTTTTACTTCTTGATAAAGTAATTCTTCCGGCAATGCTAACTTTAATTTATTTTTATAACCTGAAGAAATCGCCTATAAATCGGCGATTGTTACCTAATTTTTTATGCATAAAGTATCGAAATCTATAGGCTCGACTATGTCGGCGGAAAGATATTTAGATTTTGGGATGGTTGTTAATAGTACGTTTTGAGATCAATCAATCCTAGTAGCGATCGCATCACCTCCAGCTAGCTGTATATAGCCTCTATCGTGGTTTTGTCAAGGTTCAGAATCACTGCTTTTGTAAATATTCTGCAATCGCTTTCTATTTACCGATTATTCAGTAATCGCTCACAGTCTTTATAATTGAATTACTAAAGGGCAGTTGATATTTTTAACCACTCTTATCATGAAATAAGCGTTCACTCAATTAATAAATCCGTGCTGACTCGTATTAAAGACATTGCTGAAAAACTAGCGCCTCGCCTGATTGAAATCCGACGACATATCCATGCTCACCCAGAACTAAGCGGTCAAGAATACCAAACTGCTGCCTATGTTGCTGGCGTGCTGTCTTCCTGTGGGCTTCACGTCCAAGAAGCTGTTGGTAAAACTGGCGTAATTGGAGAGTTGAAAGGACAAGGTATCGATGAGCGACTGCTGGCAATTCGCACTGATATGGATGCTTTGCCCATTGTAGAACGTACCAGTTTAGAGTATGCCTCGCGTCTTCCGGGAATCATGCACGCCTGCGGTCACGATGTCCACACCACGGTGGGGTTAGGCACGGTGATGGTGCTATCCCAGCTCGGAGATACCTTACCGGGAAATGTGCGCTTTGTGTTCCAGCCAGCCGAAGAAATTGCCCAAGGAGCTGGGTGGATGGTTGCAGATGGAGCGATGGAGAATGTCAGCGCGATTATGAGCGTTCACGTTTTCCCGTCTATCCCGGCAGGATCGGTGGGAATTCGTTACGGTGCTTTGACAGCAGCCGCAGACGATCTGGAGATTATTATTAAAGGCGAATCTGGGCACGGAGCGCGTCCTCATGAGGCAGTTGATGCTATTTGGATTGCGGCACAAGCGATCGCGTCTCTTCAGCAAGCGATTAGCCGGACACAGAACCCGCTGCGCCCGGTCGTGCTAACGATTGGTAAAATCGAGGGCGGACGCGCCCCAAACGTGATTGCCGATCATGTGCGATTATTGGGAACTGTGCGATCGCTGCATCCAGAAACTCATGCCAGTCTACCCCAGTGGATCGAGCAGATTGTCTGCAATATCTGTAAAACTTACGGTGCTACCTGCGAAGTCAACTATCGCCGGGGAGTCCCTTCTGTACAAAATGACTCAGCGCTGACTCAGTTGGTGGAAACAGCTGCCAAAGAAGCCTGGGGAAGCGATCGCGTCCAAATTTTACTGGAACCCTCTCTCGGTGCGGAAGACTTTTCAATGTATCTGGAACACGCTCCCGGTACGATGTTTCGGCTAGGCGTGGGATACCCGGACAGAAAAAACTACCCGCTACATCATCCCCAATTTGAGGTGGATGAATCTGCCATTATTACCGGCGTCGTTACCCTCGCCTATGCTGTCTGTAAATATTGGCACCATCGCTAAAAGCATTTAAATTCCCTCGATTTTCTAACTCCAGAAGGATAAGTCTCTGGAGTAAATCTCAGTATGCTGCAAATAATACAACTTAAAATTCAAAACTACTTATGGCCTCACCCACACCTCTCAAAGGTTTAGAGCTGGTTGATTGTGCTAAAGCAAATGCAAAACAGGGAGTTGAAACTGCGGCTCATCTGTCAGGTTATGGTGAGGATTTAGGCACCTTTAAGCGAGAACTCAAGAAAGCTTGTGAAGATATGGGCGTTACTTTCCATGAGTTGAGTGATTTGATTACCGATCAAGAAGCTTTAATGAGTATGGAAGGGGAAATCGTTGCTCCTGATACAGCAACAGAATTGTAGACGCAAAATTTTATCTGAAACGTTTAGTTTCACGCATCTCAAATTCGTTTGAATCGCCATCATTTGAAACCTCATCTCCAAACCCTCTTTGCCAGGGGGTGGGGTGAGAGCGAAGCGGCCAGAAGTGCGGTTATATCCCCTTCCGGCACGCTACGCGGGCGAGAATGCGCTAGGTTCTTCAAGCGGATTTGATATCACCTTCTTAATGACTTCCTGATTCAACTGACATCCAGTTACTCGCTGCTTCTACAACTTCAAAATTAGCCGCGCCAAATTAAAGTAAATCAGTACGCCCAATACATCAACTGCCGTTGTAATAAACGGCGCTGACATCAAAGCCGGATCTAACCCGACGGCGCGGAAGATAAACGGAAGACCGGAACCCGCAACTGATGCCAAAACCGAGATAGCCACCAAACTAATCCCTACAGCCAGCGAGACAGCCCAATCTCCATTCAGGAGCCAGAAAGCCCATAACGTTGCCACGGTGCCTAACATCACTCCCAGGAGTGCCCCAGCGATCGCTTCTCGCATTACCACCTGTGCTGGCCCCATTTCTCGAAGTTCTTCGGTATTCAAGCCCCGAATCACGACTGTCGAGGATTGAGAACCTACATTCCCGCCAGTCCCGGTTAACAAGGGAATAAACGCCGCCAGCGACACCACTTGCCGAAGAATTTCCTCTTCCGCTTTGATAATCGTGCCGGTGACAGTATTGGTTAGTAGCAAAACGAACAACCAGACTACGCGCTTGCGAGCCACCGTGAGTAAATCCGTCTGGAAATAGTTGTCGCCCCCCGACTGGAGACCGCCCTGTTTGTAAATATCCTCCGTCGTTTCTTGTTCGATGATGTCAATCACGTCATCAACGGTGACAATGCCCACCAAACGCTTCTCCCGGTCTACCACCGGAACGGCAAGAAAGTCATAGCGCCCGATCAGCCGCGCCACTTCTTCCTGGTCATCGCTGGTATAAATACACACTACATCACGGGTCATGATATCCCCAATCTTTTGATCGGGATCGGCGATGACCAAGTCGCGCAAGGATAAAATTCCCGTCAGGTGACGGGCGGCATCCGTAATATAGAGGTAATAAATAATCTCAGTAGCATGGGCTAAACTGCGAATTCGGTCTAGCGTTTCCGCCACCGTCATGTTTTCTTTCAAAGAGATATACTCTGGGGTCATCAATCGTCCAGCAGTACCCGCCTCGTAACCCAACAACTGCGCTGTCGCTTGGCGTTCGGTGGGGGTGAGCTGTTCGAGCAGACGACGGACAACGGTAGCGGGCAGTTCATCAAAAAGTCGTGCCCGGTCATCTGGGGACATTTTATCAACAATGTCTAGAACTTCCTGCCGACGGAATTCCTCGATCAGCGCCTGCTGCACGCTGGAGTCTAGATATTCATAAACTTCGATCGCCTCGTCTTTGGAGAGCAAGCGAAAGGCGATCGCTTGCATCGCCTCTGGCAACCCTTCAATGGCTTCTGCAATGTCCGCCGGTTGCACCGGGACGAGGATTGCTTTTGCCCCCTGAAGGTCTTCCGTCTCAAGCAGCATTTGCAGCTGCGTTCGGACGAGCTGCCGGAGTTCGCTGCGCGAGACTGTCTGGAAGGGAGTATTAGTGTCAGTCAAGGTAGACCCTCTTAATCCAGTGTTAAGTTTGTTGCTGCTTTTAGTCTAAAGGGCATTGGTACGGTTGTTTTCGTGGGATTTAAGAGTAAATGCAGCACCAATGAGAGCCAACCGCCCTATTTAATCAATTGTTGACATTTTTCCTCGACCAATCTAGTCTCCAAGGATCGAGAATTGAAGACTCTGGGAATGGCGCGTGTTAAGCAGTCATGGTTTTTTTTACCGCCCGATCCGAGCTAGAAGCGTGCCTAGCTCAACGCTAATAATTCCAAGTATGGCGCTCGCTGCCCAGTAAATACCGGCGGTGGCATAACTGCGATCGCGCAATAGACTATAGGTTTCTAACCCATAAGTGGAGAAAGTTGTGTAAGCTCCTAAAAATCCGGTTGTCACCATCAACCGCACATCTAGGGGAATATTGGCTACCCGTTCTAAGACCAGAGTGGCAAAAAAACCCATTCCAAAGCAACCCGTAAGGTTGATAAAAAAGGTGCCGTAGGGAAAACTGGTGCCGAAGCGTTGGGCAAACCAGAGGGTGAGATAGTAGCGACTCAATGCTCCAGCGATCGCTCCTAAACTGATGGCAATGGGATGACGAATCGCGGGGTCTTGCAGCATTTAGCTCGAAAATTAGAGTCTCAGGCTGAGGGAATGAAGGGTCTCCAAGCCAGCGATTTCTCATAGGAGGTCAGGTTAGTTAACCCGTTCCTTTGCTGTCGCTTTCTCCCCACAACCCTCTGGAATTATACCGATAGGCTGAAGGAAATATACTACCGAAATGCTATTTCTGATATAGCGCTTTATTTAAGCAGATGCCTTCAACGAGAGCAAGCGGAGTGAATCAGTTTAGAACCGTTGCCTGATTAGGTCTGTTTAGTGCGCCAATCACTGCCGTCAGCTACTGGTTCATTGGTGGTTGGACGGGTGCCTTGGTAGGAATTGGTTTAGTAGCTGTGATGAACCTACGAACTCTACCATATATACAATCGCGACACGTTAACTCAAGCCGTTGCTATCACAATTGGTAGTGCGATCGCGTTTCTTGCCCAAATAGATTAGCTACCTCTGATGATCTATAGGTCTGTACGAGCATTTCTTCAATTTTCCGGTTTTTGAAATTACCAGCCGAACCTTACTAAAAGCTAATCTTTTTCACTCAAAACCCTACAAAGGAGATATAGCCGTGAATACAGAAGTACCTAATAATACAGAAACCGCCATAACCGTTAGCCCGGAGACAAAGGCTATCGTTGATGAAAATATGGCAGGCGAATCTGAAGATTTGAAGCGCGAAACGATGGCACTAATTGACGCCATTAAAAAACGGGCGCAGGTAGAAACGAAATCGGCTAGTGAATATACTCGTGATGCCTATCTCAATGCAGTGAAACAAGCACGGGAGAAGATTGAACAGGATAAGCTGTTCGATCCAGAGCGAATTTCCTACTCGATCAAACTCATCCAAATGGACGCAGAGAAAAACTGGGAGTCCATTGTGAAGGAAGTGTCAACTTTAGGCGATCGCCTAGCCGAAGCTGCTAAAGCGGCTTGGGATGTGCTAACAGCTCCTCGCACCCCTTCTTAATGTTGAAATAGTAAGACACGCGCTGATATAAAACGGAGGCACTCAGCTAGCTGGGTGTCTTTCTAATTTTTTAGCTCTAAATTCGGATAGCCTAATCTAGTCAGGCATTACAAGCAAGCTTTACAATTTGACTGACAATAACAGGGTTTACTTCAGATGATTAACAAATATTGATTCCTTAAATCTTTGCTGCGATTGGATAGGGTACTTTTATGAAAATTGCAACCTGCCACAACAGATTGCTTGTCGCGGCTGCTAGCGTCCTATTTGGATTAGCGATCGCTCTAATTTCTGGATGTGAAGCAATCTCAAATTTTCGGACTTCTCAAGTTAATTTTGATGCAACTGGGGGAGAAGCCCGTAATCTGCAAATAGTTATCCCGGTTAAATTTAGCTGGGCTGATTCATTTTCAGAAGAGCTGGCAGCAGTCAAAATAGACGGCAAATGGGGCTATCTTGATAAGAAAGGCAACTTGGCAATCAAACCGCAATTTGATAATGCGGAATCTTTTTCCCAAGGGTTAGCGGCAGTCAACCTAAAGAACAACTGGGGCTATATCAATAAGAGTGGCAACTTTGTCATTAAACCAAAATATGATTTGGCTAAGACTTTTTCTCAAGGGCTGGCAGGGGTAAAGATAGATGGAAAATGGGGCTATATCGATAAGATTGGCAACTTGGTAATTAAACCAAAATTTGATTTGGCTGAATCTTTTTCTATGAGCGATCACACTGAGTCAGCCTTAGAGCTTGCGGCGGTAGAAATCGGTAAAAGATGGGGCTATATCGATAAGAAAGGCAACTTTGTCATTCAGCCCCAGTTTGATTCGGCTGAATCTTTTTCTATAAGCGATCGCACTGAGTCAGCCCTAGGACTCGCGCCAGTAAAAAAAGACAACAAATGGGGCTACATCGATAATCGGGGAGATGTTATTATTCCGTTGGAATTTGATGAAGCTAAGTTTTTTTCGGAAGGACTAGCCGTAATATCCAGTAATAATAAGTGGGGGTATATTGACAAAATGGGATATATTGTTATTCCACTCCAATTTGATTGGGCTGGGGGCTTTTCTCAAGGATTGGCGGGGATAGCGCTAAGCAATAAAGTGGGCTATATTGACAAGGCAACCAATGTTGTCATTCCCCCACAATTTGATAATATTTATAACTTTTCAGAAGACCTAGCAGCGGTAAAGAAGGGCGACAAATGGGGCTATATTAATAAGAGTGGCAAGTTCTTAATTAAGCCCCAATTTGATAGCGCTCGCTCTTTTTCGCAAGGGTTAGCAAAAGTTATGATTAGCAATAAATATGGTTATATCCGTAAACCTCTCTCTTGAGTGTCTCCTATCTAAAAACATAGGAGAATGGAGAGTCAGCGGTCGCGGAGGCTTCAGGAGAGTGCAGCGAGAGCCTGTTGAATTTCCCCGGCTCTCGTTGCGTTTATTGAGGTTTATTTGCAAGGAGACCTATAACACGCCTTTAGAACTGGGGATCGTACCGCCACGACGGGGATCAACTTCGATTGCCATGCGGAGCGATCGCGCAAACGCTTTGAACGTCGCTTCAATAATGTGGTGCGAATTAATTCCATCTAGTTGGCGAATGTGCAGCGTCATCTGGCTGTGATTTACTACCGCCACAAAAAATTCCCGCACCAGCTGGGTGTCATAAGTCCCGACTCGCTGAGTGGGAATCTCTAAGCCATAGCTGAGGTGAGGACGTCCGGAAAAATCTAACGCTACCTGAACCAACGCTTCATCGAGAGGGGCGAGGAAATTCCCAAACCGGACAATTCCCTTACGATCGCCCAGTGCTTGATGCAACGCCATTCCTAGGGTAATTCCCACATCTTCATTGGTATGGTGGTCATCAATTTCCAAATCTCCCGTCGCTTGCACATCCAAATCAATCAAACTGTGAGAGGCGATTTGATGCAGCATATGGTCTAAAAACGGAATGCCGGTTTTGGCATTGCAAGTTCCATTCCCGTCTAATTTGACGGTGACGATGACATCCGTTTCCCCCGTCTTGCGGGGAACCCTTGCCATGCGAGGAGACAAAAGCTGTTCAATGCTTGGAGAAGGTGGAAATTGGCGATCGCGTGCCTGCATCGCAGATGCTCACTCAAGAAAATAAAGTTAAGTTTATTATCCTACGTTCCTGAGCATCTGGGAGACGCGAAAGCCTTAAAAATGCAAAATTAAAAATTAAAAATTAGCAGAATCTTTCCTTTTTAATTTTTAATTTTTAATTTTTGATTCTTTCTACATCCCCATAATCTCGTATCCCGCATCGACATACAGCACCTGACCTGTAATGCCACTTGCCAAATCGCTACACAAGAAAGCAGCCGCATTTCCCACTTCTTTCTGAGTTACAGTGCGTCGCAGCGGTGCCACTTCCTCAACGTGATGGATCATATCCAGGATGCCACCTACCGCCGAGGATGCCAAAGTGCGGATGGGACCCGCCGAAATTGCATTCACGCGAATATTCTGTGGACCTAGTTCAGATGCCAGGTAACGGACACTCATTTCCAATCCAGACTTGGCAATTCCCATCACGTTGTAGTTGGGGATCACCTTAACGCCGCCTAGATAAGTCAGTGTGACAATACTGCCACCTTCTGTCATCAGCGGTTTTGCTGACCCGGCAAGTTGCACCAGAGAATAGGTGCTAATTTCTAGAGCCTGAGTGAAGCCAGCACGGGTAGTGTTGCTAAAATCACCTGATAAATCTTCCTTGTTCGCAAAGGCAAGACAATGGATCAGGATGTCTAGCTTGCCCCACTTATCGCGGATGGCGTCAAATGTAGACTGAATTTGGGTCTCATTCTGGACATCGCAGGGTAAAAACAAGCTGGGGCTGAGGGGTTCTACTAACTCTGCCACTTTTTTTTCAAAGCGACCTCGGTCGTCTGGCAGGTAAGTCACTCCTAGATTCGCACCCGCTTGGTGCAGTTGCTGAGCAATCCCCCAGGCAATCGATCGGTTGTTGGCGATGCCGGTAACAAGGGCGTTTTTTCCGGTTAAATCTAGCATAAATGTCGATTTTGAAGGCAATATTAGAGGATATCCGATTTAGGGGAGTATTCAAGATCGCGATCGCTCTGATCGAGGCTGTCCAGGACGGGTAAGGGTCATGCCTCCCGACTGACCATGCATCACACCTGATGGCGCAGATACTGTCGAGTATCTAAATTTCCCGTAACAATCTTACTTGCCTTAAGCGGTGAGAGAACTAAAGAGCGTCGCCGGGTAGACTACTTTAAAATTATGTATCGAATAGCACAAAAACCGCCGGGAAGTCAGTTTATCTGTGTCTAATGTCAGAAAACTCTCATAGTTGTTTTGCTATGGTTAAAGTTCCTCCGACAGAAAGTTGCAGAAGTCTGTAGGGCAGCATTTAGGAAGAAGGAAGTGGTAGTGACGCAAGATAGACCGCTAGCAGCTGTGTTCCGTCAATTGGGAGGTGGGGCGTTTCCACCCGTGGTGGAAACTTTTGAGCGGGGCAAGACAATCTTTTTCCCAGGAGACCCGGCTGAACGGGTATACTTTTTGCTCAAAGGTGCAGTCAAGCTGTCTCGTGTGTATGAAGCCGGGGAAGAAATTACCGTGGCGCTGCTGCGAGAAAACAGCGTTTTTGGGGTCTTGTCCTTAATTACGGGGCATCGTTCAGATCGGTTTTATCATGCCGTAGCATTTACGCCAGTGGAGCTGCTTTCGGCACCGATCGATCAAGTAGAGCAATCACTCAAAGATCCAGAGCTATCGATGTTGATGCTGCGAGGGCTTTCTTCGCGCATTTTGCAAACAGAAATGATGATTGAGACCTTAGCTCACCGAGATATGGGATCGCGCTTGGTGAGTTTTCTGTTAATTCTGTGCCGCGATTTTGGTGTCCCTAGCGCCAATGGAATTACGATCGATCTGAAGCTTTCTCACCAAGCGATCGCTGAAGCAATCGGCTCCACTAGGGTAACTGTCACCCGCTTACTGGGAGATTTGCGGGAGGAAAAAATGATTTCTATCCACAAGAAAAAAATTACGGTACACAACCCAGTTACACTGAGTCAGCAGTTTACTTGAAAACAGCTAGAGGCTCTGGTCAGGTTGTGGGTTAGGTTGTCGGTTAAAACGGCATGGTAGCGCGAGCAAGTTATCAAGTTTTAACATTTAGTCAGGAGTTGAGTTAAAAGGTGTCAGGTTTTAAGCGGAGAGTTTTCAACCTTCCAACCTTTAACTTTTCCGATTTCACCTTCGATCTTTAATTCCTGTTAACCCTTTCTCTAGCCTGCGATGCGATAGGCTGTAACTGGAATGACTGTAGCAGACAATGACCGACAGTGCGCTCTTCCTGATTTTGTCTATTTTAGTGTTGGGAAGCGTCATCGCAACGGTAGGCGATCGCATTGGCACGCGCGTGGGAAAAGCACGCCTGTCGTTGTTCAATCTGCGTCCCCGCAAAACAGCTGTTTTGGTAACGATTTTGACGGGGCTAACAATTTCTGCCTCAACACTAACAATCATCTTCGCGACCAGCGAACAATTGCGGATTGGAGTTTTTAGACTTCAAGAAGTGCAGAAAAAACTCAAAACAGCAAGTAAGGATATTGCCAAAGCAAACGAGCAGAAACGGAAGACCGAAAGCGAACTTGCCAAAACCGCCGCCCAAAAAGAGCAAGTAGAGAAGGAACTCGCTCAAGCTCGCACCCAGCAATCTGTTGCCCAGCAGCGCTTAGATGCGATTAATCGATCTTTGGCAGCCGCGCTGGCTAAACAAGGGCAGACAGAGGCACAACTGAATCAAACTCAAAGCGAATTGAGTCGGGTCGCCAGCAGCTTTCAGCAAACCCAAAAACAGCTTACTTCTGTGTCTGGGCAAGCGAAGACGCTACGTTCCGAAATCCAACAACTTCAAACAGAACGCCAAGAACTGCTCCAGCAGCGAAATCGCGTCAGAGCTGAAATTACTGAATTTAAAGCGAAAGTGACTCAGCGCGACCAAAAAATTGCCCAGCAAGACCGAGCAATTAGCCAACGCGACGAGCAAATTGTCAAGCGGGATCAAGCCCTTGCCCAACTTGATGAGAGACTTGCTGCCTTTAGGAAGCGGCTGAGCGATCGCGACGAGCAAATTGCCCAACGAGACAAAGCCTTGTCTCTACTTGACAACAAGATTTCTCAACGAGATGAGGTGATTGCTCAGCGTGAAAATCGCCTCAAAGAACTTGAAAAACAACAAGCTTCCCTAGAGCAGGAAGTGGCAACCCTAGAACAGTATTACCAGTCCTATCAAACTCTGCGTCAGGGTAGTCTGGCTCTCCTACGCGGTCAGGTTCTGGCTGCTGGCGTTTTTCGCATTGTCGAGCCAGCCGCAGCCCGACAGGTCATCGAGCAGCTGTTGCGGGAAGCGAATCGGACTGCGATTAAAGCAACCCAACCCGGTCTCAACAAGGTGGCGAACGAACGGGTCGTGCAAATTACAGAGGCGCAGGTAGAACAACTGATCAACCAGATTCAGGATGGTCGAAACTATGTAGTCCGAGTTTTTTCGGCAGGTAACTATGTGCAGGGAGAAAAGCAAGTACAAGTCTTTGCAGACGCCGCGCCCAATCAAGTTGTATTCCGCACTGGTGATGTCGTTGCTACAACATCTGCCGATCCTTCAAACATGACCGACCAGCAAATTCGGCAGCGGATTGACTTGCTGCTTGGAGCATCCCAGTTCCGAGCCACTCGTGCGGGGATTTTGGGCGATACGGTTCAGGTTGGTGACAATCGAATTGTCAGCTTGATTCGGTTTATCGAGCAGTTGAAGAAGCTCAATAAGCCAGTTTCTCTGAAGGCGGTCGTGGCACAGGACGCCTATATTGCAGGACCCATGAAATTAAATTTGGAGGCGGTTGAAGACGGAGAAGTTGTGGTAAGAATGTAATTTATTCGTCATTAGTCATGAGGTGATGACTAATCACAATTAACCATTAGTAAATTCGCTATTAGCCAATTCAGATGATTTTAGGGTTCGATCCAGGACGCGATAAGTGTGGTTTAGCCGTAGTGGGGAAAGACAATTCTCTGCATTACCACGAGGTTGTACCAGCAGAAGCAGCGATCGCAACGCTCCTTGACTTGTGTGAAAAATTCCCGATTGATACTCTAGTGATGGGGGATCAAACGACTTCTAAAATTTGGAAAAAGAAACTTCAGCAAGAGTTCCCAACGTCGGTGCCGATTGTCCTGGTAGATGAGCGCTACAGTACCTTGGAAGCCCGCGATCGCTATTGGCAAATGTACCCTCCCCAAGGTTTAGGACGCCTGATTCCCCAAGGTATGCGGAGTCTTCCTCGACCAATCGATGACATTGTTGCCATCCTCCTTATCGAAAGATATATAAAGCAACGAGAAACTAGGAACTAGGAAACTCTGTCGTTCTTAACTTTCTTAATTTAAACTGAACTCAAAACTTAAAACTCAAAACTCAAAACTTTTAAAGTTCTGCCCGAATCGTAAATGCATAGTCTCCTCCAGGCTCTAGCTGGTAATCTTTCTGTTCTAAAAATCGACCCAGAGGTTCCTGAATTAAAGCGCGTCCCAAAGAAGGTGTCACCGACAATTGACCCTGTCGGAAACACCATTGGAACTGCCATTCATATTCTGCTGCCGTGACTTCCCCTGTTAGAAAGCCCCGTTGCCAGGAAAGATGGGTAATTCGGACGTGGGCAGTAGTTTGAGGTAAACGCTTAGAACTCACAATCGCTGTGCCGATCAAATACCTATTAGCAGCAACAATACTAAACTTATTGCGATCGCCTTCGAGATAACATCATTCTCACAGCTGATACTGAGCTGGCACGAACCGTGTAAAAATATCCCTCTGGATATGGAAAGTGCCAGACTAGATCGGTATTGACTAGGATGAAAGAAGAGTAACATCTGAGGACAAAAGGTGCAATTTTGAGCCGTTTATCGTCTGACCGAACCCCAAATACCAGCCAGTTCCCTTCACAAACCTCGGACGCGACAGATTTGGATCGGGAACTAGACAACGCCATTTTGAGCTTTGATGACATCCAAGCAGAACTGAATTACAAAAAGGCGCAAAATGCTCTGCGAGACTTGGTAGACAATCTGGATCTCACTGCTCAAGAGCGGACGGGGCTGGAATCTGAGATTAATGATTTGGCAACGATGCTGGAGAAGTTAGATCGCTCAGTCGTCCAGATTGCCGCCTTTGGGATGGTGGGACGAGGTAAATCTTCGGTACTGAACGCCTTATTAGGTCAGAACGTGTTTGAAACGGGACCGCTTCATGGCGTCACCCGCACCCATCAAGGTGCCAACTGGCAACTGACTCAGGAGAATGAGGCGGGAAGCGATCGCGATATCCTGCGAGTCACGCTGCCGAGTGCAGGCAATTCCCAAATCGAGCTAATTGACACCCCTGGAATTGACGAAGTAGACGGAGAAACCCGCGAGACCTTAGCCAGACAAGTTGCCAGACAAGCAGACTTGCTGCTGTTTGTCATTTCGGGCGACATGAACAAGGTGGAATACGAGGCGCTATCGCAATTGCGGGAAGTCGGTAAACCGATGTTGCTGGTATTTAACAAAATCGACCAGTATCCGGATGCCGACCGGATGGCGATTTACCGCAAAATTCGGGATGAACGGGTGCGGGAATTGCTCTCACCGGATGAAATTGTGATGGTTGCTGCCTCTCCCCTGGTGGCGCAGGCGGTTCGTCGTCCTGACGGAACAAGGGCAGTGCAGCGACGACCGGGATCGCCACAAGTTTTGGATTTGAAGCTGAAAATTTTGGAAATTTTGCACCGGGAAGGCAAGGCTTTGGTAGCGCTCAACACCATGCTGTATGCCGATGATGTGAACGAACAGATGATTGCTAGGAAGATGCAGATTCGCGATGAAAGTGCGAATCAGATTATCTGGAAAGGGGTGATGACGAAGGCAGTTGCGATCGCCCTCAACCCGGTCACGGTTGTCGATCTCCTCAGCGGTGCCGTTATCGACGTGGCAATGATTCTCACGTTGTCTAAACTCTATGGCATCCCGATGACCCAGCCGGGAGCGGTGGGACTGCTACAAAAAATTGCCATCAGTATGGGTGGAATTAGCGCTAGTGAACTTTTGGCAACTTTGGGACTGAGTTCTCTGAAAAGTCTGTTAGGACTCTCAGCACCCGCAACTGGTGGGGTGTCTTTAGGTCCCTACCTATCAGTTGCTGTGACTCAGGCAGGTGTTTCTGGGGTGTCTTCTTACGGGATTGGACAAGTCACTAAAACTTACTTGGCGAATGGCGCTTCCTGGGGACCAGATGGCCCAAAAGCCGTGGTGAGTCGCATCTTGACTTCGCTGGATGAAGCCTCAATTTTGAATCGGATTAAGAATGAGTTGAGTGCAAAATTAGTAAGTTAAAACAAGCGATCGCTATTTTTGAAAACAAGTGATCGCTATTTTTGAAAACAAGCGATCGCTTGTTTTTTCGGTAGTGGTAAACAGGTAGTGATATTCAATGCTCAAAGCCTTGTACGGTAGGGGGTGAAAGTGGATTTATCACTACTGATTCTATACCACTACCGTTTTTTCTTCCTTGATATTTATCTAATTCAACTTGCAAAATCATCAACCACTGAAAATGATATTTTGTTTTTTTTAAACTCATTATCCTTATAGCAAACTACTTGTTTTGTATATATTAAAGTCGTTTACTAGCACCCTGAAAACTGCTAGGAAGAGGTGCAAGAGATTTTTTTAAAATATATTTACAAATTATCTTTTACAACATCTAGGCTATCAGGTATTTCTTTTAATTCATATTATGGTAGTTTTACAACCAGTAAGTTTTGATAGATTCCCGATTTTCACAATTGCTTATTCGCAAAATGAAATATAGTTCTCTATTAGAAGATATTAACCAAGCTTTCTCAGGCTTAAAAAAACCGTTACTCATCCCTATTCTTCCAGAAAAGGGAGTGCTTGAAGGTGAATATTTAGCGATTCAGCAAGATTTTGGTGAATTTTCCAAAAATGAAATGAGCGACGAGCAATGTTCAATGATGATTTGTGATGCTTGGCTTATTTCAGATGAAGCTTTGTGTTACTTTCTCCCCAGACTAGCCAGAAGTGTCTTGCAAAACAGAGGTTTTGAAGACTTTCTTTACAGACGGATTGAAAAAATTAATGAAACCTTGCTAAATCAAAAGCAAAAAATGATACTTAATCGCCTGATTTTTACTCTTAAAGATATTGAAAAGGAATTAGAAATAGAGGAAAAGCAAGAATTAGAAGAGTCTTGGAAAGACTGGGAAGAATCTTTGCTGCAAAGCGAGAATATAAATGAAAAACTCTTATTGGCTATCGCTAGAAATAATATTGATAATGTCAAAAAGCTAATTAGCCAAGGGGCTAACGTACAGGAAAGAGACAAACAGGGAAATTCACCCCTAGACATTGCCAACTACAAAGGATACATCAAGATAATTGATTTGCTCAAGCAAGCAGGTGCTAAGGAATGATGGTGCGTGAGGAACATTTGAAAAGGGCGGACACGGATGCCCACCCTACTTTAACTGACCGAGAAAATTTGTGATTAGCGAGACGTTTTATCTTCTTTAAAGGATGCCAGCCATTCGCGGACTTGCCCAGCTGCAACATCGCGGCTACCCAGACCGAAAGCAAGCGCGATCGCGACTGCGATCGCTCCTAGCAACAAACCAAAAGCTAAGTTAACGATATCGCTAGCAATTCCCATCTGTTGCAGCGCCATTGCTGAAACCAGGGCGATAATCGCAATCCGAGCAGTTTGTCCAAGTATCCGCGATTGGCGAGTACCGGAGCTGGTAATCAAGTTAAAGGCGAGGTTCGCAAGATATAGACCAATCGCAAACACCACCAAACCGGCGAGAATGCGACCTAATATCACCACAATGCCGCTGACCAACAGAGTCAACGCCGGAATTTGCAGAATATTGGTTGCTGCCACTGTCGCAAACAGCATGATGCCAACCAATACCACAATCCCGGCGAGTTCTGACGGGGTGCGGGTGGGAGGCGTGGGTTGCTGAAGGACGGTGTCTTGTCCAGTAGGCGGTCTTTGTGCCTCTGGAGCCGCAGGTAGAATTGGCGTGGCGCGGGTGTAGGGTCTAGGTTGGAGTCCCAGCCAGTAGAAAATATTGTTGAATCCGACGCTGGTAAGGATGTTGGTGACTAACTCGGCAACAAAGTGTCCAACCACATAAGCGAGACCTAGAATCAACGCTGCTGTAAAGATTAGCGGAATCGCGTTGAGGATTTGGGTCAACATGGCGATCGCCGGAACCGAAATTGCCGCAATTCCCAAAGCATTGAGCGCAGCGATCGCGGTCGGGATTAAAATCAGGACAAAAACAATTGTCCCGATCAGCCAAGAGAGCGTCTGTCCGCCGGTTGCCCGTGAAATTCCAAACCTCGCACCCAACCGATCCGTTCCGGTTGCTGTCAGCAGATTCGTGACAATCCGCCGCACCACCTGCGCCAGCAACCATCCCGCTGCACCGATGACGATAGCCGTCAAAATATTGGGTACGGCTGCCAAAATTTGATTCAGCAGGTTATTAACTGGACCCAGTGCCTGCTGTAGCTGTAGGGCATCTAAGATCAACGGCAGAAATAGCAAAAAGATAAACCAGTACAGAGCATTCCCTAAGGTATCGCTCAGAGAATACTGGTTTGTTCTTGGCGTCGTACCCCCTGGCGTTGTACCCCCTGGTGTCGTACCCCCCGGTGTCGGACCTCCCGTTTGCTCGCCCAAACGTTCGTCTAACCGCAGCGCCCGCAGTCCCCGCGTCACCACTAGCTTTGTCAAAGTTGCCAGTACCCAGGCAATTCCTAAAAGAATCGCTGCACTGACCAGTTTGGGGATGAACTGGGTGACTTGCTCTAACAGAGTGTTAAGAGGACCAGCAACCGCTGTTAGTTTTAGAGTCTGTAAACTAGCAACGATGGCAAAGAGCATAATCAGCCAAAACACCACGCTGGAGATCCATTTCTCCACAGGCGGCCCATCTTCAGCGCCTTGGCGACCCGTAATCCACGCTGCTAAACGATTATCGATGTCCGTGCGATTCAGCAGGCCTCGCACCGCCGCCGCCGCTAGTGAAGCTATGATCAAGCCAACGACTAACGCTAGGATCGCCTTAATCAGATCCACTAGCGAACTGCCTAGTCCAAGATTTGAAAAAATATTGTCAAACGCAAAATTATTGGTTGCCGGAGCGGTTTCAGCCGCCGGTACGGGTGTACTCTGTGCTAAAAACCCGTTCAACCTGAGTGGCACCTCTCGAAAGAGAGTGAGTGTAATTCCTTGCCAAGTTCCATTCATGGTGTTCTGAGTTAACGTCGGATGGGCAAATATACAAAAGTTACGCTGCTTAGCAGGAATGCCAAGACTTATCCTACGCTGATAAATTCTCTAGCCACTGCATTGGAGAATATAAAGCCGACTAAAACAGGATGAGATAGATATAGACCAGCAACCTAAGTTTTTAATCTATCTTTATAGATAAATAAGCCGAAAAAGTCGAATATTTGCGATTTTTAGCGGTGCTTCCCGATTTGTGTTTGTATAGCGTTCACTCCCAGTAAGCTGTATAGTATGTCCCCTATTGAAGTTTTTGAGCAATCTATCCAAATCAATGCTAGTGCAACGGTGGTTGAGCGCTGCATTACCGATAATGCCTTGATGCATCGATGGCTGAATCCGGCGTTGCGGTGCGAACCCGTTGGAGAGTGGCGAACAGATTTGGGGAGTCAAAGCCGGTTTATTATTCAAATTCCCCTATTGCAACCGACTCTCGAAACGGTGATTGTAGAGCGAGAACCGGGGCTAATTGTGTGGGGCTTTGAAGGATTTTTTAAAGGACGCGATCGCTGGGAATGTCAGTCAGAGGCAACGAGAAAAGGCACGCGCCTGCTGAATCGCTTCGAGTTTGAAATTCCCAGTCCCTTCGTGCGATGGGGTTTTAATACCTTCGCCGCCGCCTGGACGAAAGCCGATATGCAAGCTCAATTACGACGTCTCAAACGAGTCGCAGAAGAGATAGATCGCGAATAACTAGCGAATAATTAATAGATATCTTGTTCGATTTGTGTCAGTAACTGGCGAATCACACCAGCATCCTCGGCATTGGGAAGCATCGCTAGATAAATGTTTAAATCTTGGGATGCTTCTGCCCAGCGCCCCATTTGGAAGTAGAGAAGACCGCGATCGCGCAATTCCATCGGTGCGTCTGGGAACAACAGCAAAATCCGTTCCACTGTGGCAAGTGCTTTTTGCAACTCTTGCCGGTTCAGGTAAATCATTTTCAGATTCGTCAGCATCCGGGTCAAGAAGCGCCGAGAACTCACGGGTTCTACGAAATTTGCTTGCAGTTGCACGGATTGCTGGTAAATCTTAGCCAATCGATCTCTGCAATCTTGCTCAAACAGAATTTCGCCGCGATGGAAGGCATCGACGAAGATTCCCACTTCCTCAAACTGCGGGCGAATCAGGAAATGTCCCGGCATTCCCACCCCAACCATTGGAAAATCAATGCGTCTTGCAATCTCTAAATAAACTAACGATAGAGCGATTGGGATGCCAGTGCGCCGATCGATTACATCATTTAAAAAGCTATTGCGGGGATCGTAATAGTTCTCGTTATTTCCCGTAAAACCTAAGTCGTCGTAAAGATATTGATTGATAGTTTGAATCACCCGCAGGGGATACCGTTGAGCAGGTAAGCGTTCTTGTACCTCCGCTGCCATTGTATCGAGGGCAGTGAGGTATTCATCCGGGTCGAGGTCTGGATATTCTTCTTGGGCGATGTCTAGGGCAGCTTTTGCCAGATTAATTTGCTCATCTGGCTGATTGATTTCCTGATAAAAGGACAGGCGACCCAGCGGCAAGTTCATGGCAATTCAATTGTTTAGCGAAACTCTTGTTCTGATTGTAGGAAATAACGTGCTATCTCGCTTGCAACTAAAGGCTAATTAGCAAGCGATCCGGGCGAGGAGTCTGACTAAAAATCGGTAAGTAGCATTGCCTTTCTCATCATAAATGTCAGCATGGTTTCTTTTCTAAAAATCATCTCTGTGGCAATTTCCATCTCTGGTTGAATTGAATAAGAGCGATCGCCTTTAATTCAAATTTGTTTTTTCGGGCTGAGTTACTTTATGGAGGGCGCGATCGCTTCTAAGCGAGAAAGTCAACAAACTGAATAACCCCTCGATGTCCATTGGTTAACCAGTGAGGATCTTCTTCGTTAAGTGTGTTTATCTGAGTTTGCTGTAAACCTGCCACCAGTTCAGATTTGAGGGTGCGTAGTGCCACTAACGGTGCTGGGAAGTAGCAGGCAATGTCTTGAAAAGGGGTAGTAAAGTCCCAGTGGAGATTGCCTAAACAGCGGCGATAGTTAGCATCTCCTTTAATAAAAATTAGGCTGGCGGGTGCTAACTCTTGTCGCAAAGCAGACGGCATTTCCCAGAAAGGCAAGGGCATTGTCCAAAATAAATCGTCATAGCATCGCAAACGACCGGAAGCGATAGAGTCTTGCAAGCGCCAAGATAGCGATCGCACTTCTCCATCAATGTCAGCAGCCAAAACCTCTAAAGTGTGGTGCAGATCCTGAATGGTCGCATCAGAAACGAAGATAGGATACCGCTTCAGGTGCAGGGAAATCTCAGCCGCCTGAGTGGTTAGCAGAAAATCTGCCAAGCACAAATCGCAGACGAGTTCAAAACCAGCATTATCGACGATGAAGTCAATTCTTCCCCCATCAAGGCTGGCAATCCTGTCCGCAATGATGGGTGTATCATCGACCAAAATATGAGCCTCTTCGTGCTGAATTTCCTGACGGCTGCGATCGCTTTCTCCAGCGTCAACAGGCCAAAGACTGAGATCGGCGCGGTTGCCCCACAGTGAAAAATAGAGCAGTGGGATTAAACGGGTATGGCGATCGCTGGCGTTAGTCCCAATCCTAGCGGCGATTGCCCGGATTGAATCCATTGCCGTTTCCAAACCTAAGCGTTTTTGCAACCCGTAGGGATCTACGCCTTGGCTCGATCCTGGCAGAAAGTAATCGGTTGCTTCCACAATCCGCCGGAAAAAGTATAACTCGGCAAACAACCAGGGAATGTCTATCCAGCGCTTCCCCAGAAAAGGTGCTAAATATCTCGTCCACGCAGCTAAATCTGGGCCATTATCATCTTTGAGCGATCGCACGATTCCATGCGGCAAGTCCCGGATCAAGGTTTCCAGATTGTCTACAATCGATGCCGGAAAATCGTTTTCAGCAATCACGCGCTGCGCGATCGCAGGCATTCGCGTCAGAAGCGTCATGTTCGCAAAGGAACCTTCCTCCGACATCATCAGCGGTGGAGGAAGCGGTAATCGAGGCTTTAAAATCTGCTGTACCATCACGCGATAGAGAAGCGCTGACCTGTCGGTTCGCACTTCTTGTCAGGTGTTCACAGTAATTGTACTGAAACAGCAACAATTGACTCTAAAATCTGGTCGCATCAAGCTCAGCAAGCCAAAAGCTGCAACCTTGAGAACTCTGCCGATTAGGATGGATTGGGAGTATTTTTTGCAAATATCCATGACCCTAACCGAACAGATTCTATCTCAGGTACCGGGAAATCCTCTCTTTGGACTGCGTAAAGCTGATAGCCTCTGGCAAGCCATCAAGGAAGACACTACACCAATTCCGATAGTAGTGAAAGAAAGCCAAGAGCTTCTGGGAAGCGTAGACTGGGACGTGGTGATCGGCGGCGGCACTTTGGGAATTTTCATCGGTGCTGCTTTAGCTCAGTTGGGGTGGCGAGTTGCCTTAATTGAAAGAGGGATATTACGCGGTAGAGATCAAGAGTGGAATATCTCCCGTCAAGAGTTGGAGGTATTTTTAGAACTGAATCTGCTGACTGAAGCCGAATTAGAACAAGCGATCGCAACCGAGTATAATCCCGCCCGCGTCAGCTTTTTAGGAGGTTCTGACATTTGGGTGCGCGATGTCCTGAATATCGGCGTCGATCCTGTTTTTCTGCTAGACACGCTCAAATCGAAATTTCTCGCTGCTGGCGGACAGTTGTTTGAGAATACCCCCTTTGAAGGGGCAGTTATACACCCAGATGGCGTCAGCGTGGAAGCATCAAGCAGCTTGAAAACACGGTTGTTCATAGATGCGATGGGAAGTTTCTCGCCGATTGTTCAACAAGCGCGACAGGGAGAAAAACCAGAAGGCGTTTGCTTAGTCGTGGGTAGTTGCGCCAAAGGCTTTCCTCAAAATGAAACCGGCGATCTGATTGCAACTTTCACCTCGATTCAAAATCAATGCCAATACTTTTGGGAAGCTTTCCCTGCACGAGATGGCAGAACAACTTATCTATTTACTTACCTGGATGCTGACAAAAGTCGCCCCAGTTTGGAATTTTTCTTTGAAGAATACCTACGCCTGTTGCCCGAATATCAAGGTGTGGAAGTGTCCCAACTGCAATTTCAACGGGCGCTGTTTGGCTTCTTTCCCTCTTACCGCAACTCATTAAAGATGCCTTGGAGTCGCATTCTGCCAGTAGGAGATAGCAGTGGCAACCAATCTCCCGTCAGCTTTGGCGGGTTTGGAGCAATGGTGCGGCACTTGAAACGGTTAACAGAAGGCATTCACGAGGCTTTACAAATAGATGCTCTCAATAAGAATGCTTTGGCACTTTTGCAACCTTATCAGCCGAATATTGCCGTAACCTGGCTGTTTCAAAGAACAATGGGCGTGGGAATCGAGCAAAAAGTTGACCCAAATCAAATCAACCAGTTGCTCTCTAGTGTATTTCAAGCGATGGAACAGCTGGGAGATGAGGTATTACGCCCATTTTTACAAGATGTTGTCCAGTTTCCCGCCTTATCAAAAACCCTGTTGAAAACAGCCGTCACTCACCCCGGATTAGTGGCTCGAATTATACCCCTTGTGGGAATCCCGATGCTGCTAGATTGGATGGTTCACTACCTAAACTTAGGAGTTTACACCGCTCTATATCCTCTCGCAACTGCCCTGAAACCGTGGATAAAGACGTTACCACCAATCCCTCGATACTACTGCGATCGCTTCCGCCAAGCTTGGGAATATGGCTCTGGAAGCGATCGCACGTAGCCTGAAAGATGTAGGGCTTATATATATGGTCAGGCAGTATGCTAACAGCTTTAACGTAGCGTTATTGCCAATGCCGCTAAGATAGGCGATTTAAAGGTATATCGTTGAACCAAGAATCTCCGTAACTAAAGCCCAGAGAGTATCAATATAGACTTCTTGAAAAGACTTGCGGTAAGTGTGTTTTTCCGAACGGGGAACAACTCAACCCAATATCTAAATATTTCCGGCTCAACTCGAAAAAGCTAAGTTAAAGACTGTAGGTTATCCCAAGTTCAATGGCACCGACAGAAGAATCTTGAGATAAATCTCTCCCCTTAAAGCTCACAACCCGTTTTAACAAGTTGAAAGCCTTTGCCATACCAGCACTTTAGTCAGTTTTAACTGACTTTAGCTCTTAGCCCGTACTTTAGTTCAGGGCGTCAGTCAGTGCCATTCAGCCCAAATTTATTATTAAACGTCTCTTGGCTCTGAGTCAAAAGATCACACCATGATTAATCGAGAATTTCAAGCCACCCACTACTTTACCGTCTTAATGGGGCTGCTGCGCGATCGCCAAGGATTTATGGAAGAAATTCGTCAAGGCGTCAGGCTTCCCAGTAAAATCATCTCTCTGCTCGTTTGCAGTTCCCTGTTTTTTGCCGTTTATGGCGCGATTATCGGTTCATCTCATAGCTCTTTACAAGCATTGTCCTCTGCTTTTAAATTGCCTTGCTTCTACTTAATGACGCTGATTCTTTGCTTGCCAACTTTGTATTTCTTCAGCATTCTTTCTGGATCGACTAGAAGTATTGGACAGTATTTCGCCATGCTTCTGACCTCTGTTGCCGTGATTAGCGTTCTAGAATTTAGCTTGGCACCTGTAGTGCTATTCTTTCTAATTACTACTCACAACTACCAATTTTTCGTCTTGTTAAATGTGGCTATCTTTGCCCTTACCGGATTTACTGGTGTTACTTTCCTGTATCAGGGAGTCCAGTTGATGTCCGTACAAGATAACGAAGCCGCACAAGACACACGCACCAGGATTTTGCAATTTTGGTTGATTCTTTATGCTTTAGTTGGCTGTCAATTAGGTTGGACTCTCAGACCATTTTTCGGGACTCCCGGCGAATTTGTATTGTTTCGAGCAATGGAAGGTAATTTTTATCTGAGTATTCTCAAAGCAATTGGAGAACTTCTAGGTTTTAATTGAAACCTGACTCAAGTAGGACTCCATTCCGTTCAGCATTCTGTTCAGCAATTTCTATCCTAGAGCAAGCATAAATGATTCGTGAAGGTAAGATCCCCAGCTTCTCTCTTGTAGTCGGGGATCTGAAGGGCTAGCATCTCACAACTCAAATAGGATTGCTGTATTTCGCTTAATTTTATTTAAAAAATATATCCTTAGATAGTTGATAATTATAATTTTTTCCTTGGTAGTTAGTGTTTTTTAGCACAACAACTTTAGATAAATAACATTAAAAATGATTGCGCTCGTGACTTCTACCATGAAATGATCCGATTACTTGCCGGATCGTGATGAATTCACGAAAACTTCATTTAAAACCCTTAAATCATGAATTCAAAGTAAAGGATTCTTCATCAGTGATAATACTGTTAGCAATATCTTCAGGTCAGCGGTGAAATCTACTTCTTAGAGCAGTTCAGCTACGGTTCATTGAATTTGGATCTTTGAGTTCGGGGTAGGGAACACAGACATTTGACACCTTACTCTGGGAACTGGGAAGATAACAATCTATCCACCCCTCGTTTCTAAGCGTCAGCCTGAAGAACGAGAGGAATTGAGGCAGAGCCTTGATTCGGTAGGGTGCAAGATATCAAGCATCTGGAATCGGGATTGATTGGGAATTCAAGAGTTCCGAGTGTTATGCATCGGCTTTATAAGTATGAGAGCGATCGCTTCCAGTTATGAAGTTTTTATAAGCTTTATCTCGTACCGATAAGGTGTTGCTGGGTTCTCAAGCGATAAACATTTTTGGCAGTGATGGGTGGGAGAAACCGCGAGCGATCGCCATGAAAAATCCTTTAACTAGGAATTTTTCTTGTCTTCTACCTTAAGTAAGATCCAAAATACCCTGAGCTAATTTTGGCGTTAAAACTCAAAGACTCGCTGCCCTCTTACGCTAGACCAACCCTCCAAAAAAATTACAAACATCGGCTTTTTAATTACAAGATCGTCATTAAAGGAAACAACCCCATGAAAAAAACTCTAGCCGTCCTTACCGTTGGCTTTACCTTACTGATGGGAGCCAATTCTACCAACGCTGTTCCTCTCTACGACGGTGTATCAGAGCCAAATGAAACGCTCGATCAACAGGGATGGCAGTATCTAGAAGATGCTGTTAAGTCTCCTGCGCCTACTGCAACACCTACCAGTGAAGGCACTCTTTTGGATACGGGGAATCGCAAAAATAAGGCAGGCTACTTCAAAGTATCGCCAGTGCTGCTTGACCGCAGTAGTGGATATGCCATCAGCTTTAGCGTCAAGATTAGTTCAGAAACTCACACTAACGACAATCGTGCAGGCTTCAGCTTGATTGTGATGAGCGATAGTGTCGCTGGTGAAACCCAACCCTATGGACTGGAATTAGGTTTCTGGAAAAATGGAGTCTGGGCGCAAAACGTTGGATTTACTCAAGGCGAGAAGGTGACTTTCAACGTCCAAAAAACGATGAATAACTATGTCTTGTATGTCAAAGACAACCAGTATCAACTGTTTATCAACGGTTCGACCTTTCCCATTTTGCAAGGCGAACTGCGTCAATATACCGGATTTACACCGCCTGCCGGGTATTCCAATCCTTACGAAACTTCCAACCTGATTTTCTTGGGCGACAACACGGTATATGCCAAGGCAAACGTCACCATAAAAAGTGTTTCTGCATCCCCTGTCGGCAATGTTAACCTCTCTAATACCTCTGGAAACTAAGCTAAATCAGGGAATCTAAAAGTCCAAATCATCGCTAGTTTGGACTTTTAGCTCCTCCAGAACACCTTGCAATTTCAAGTGACCTGGCTCCAGACAAATAATCCAATCTAGCTCGATTAAGCGAGAGCATCCCAATGAATTCGCCTGAAGGGTCGGGCTTGCGCGTGCAAAGGCTGCCGGGAGCAGCCTGAAGAATTTTAGCCTGCTTCCGGCAGGCTTCGTTTATCGTAGCTCCATGCTTCTTGCGTGTGGGCGTGTATTTGAAATTCAGGGAATGCTCCCCAATTAATCACTCTAGGGCTGTAGTTAATGAAAAGTGTGATTCTGCCTTGGTGGTAAGACAGCAACGGCTCTAAAACTTGCGCTTCGCTTGCCGGATCGAGTCCCTTGTAAATTCATCAAAATACGATTGATCGGGTTGGGATACAGTTTCCGGGCTATGTACTTTATATTAGATACGTGAAAGCAAAAAGTTATTAATTATTAACAGAATCGATATTACATAGTTAAAACTACTTTAAACTACCTCTTAAGGATTTAACGAATAATCTTCATAATAACTAATATACAAAACTCAATAAAATTGCTTTTTTTATATGTCTTTCCTCTATCTTAAGATTGATGCTAATCCAGTGCTTAAGTCCGAACATTACAATATCAAGAGTCCAATTGAAGAAGACTCTGCAAGCCTTTAAACAAAACCTTTGGTAACTTTTGCTAAAAAGTTCTCTCTAAGTTTTAAACCTGGAAAGCTTAGATAATTTTTAATACGTTTTAGGGGAAAAACTTTTCTTAAGAGGGAGGTAGGAGAGTTTTCCTGAAGATTTTTCTTCAAATAAGCTTTCTGGCAATCGAATCGGGAAAATTTTACTAGCAAGAAAAAAAAAGGAATTGTATAACCCTATACTTGGAGAGTTTTTTGCCTAAGACGTTAGGTATTAGAACTTAAATCCGCCAAAAATTTCTGTTGGGTTTGCAAGCTCATATTCGCAAGCGACTCTTTCCAAATGAACACTCATTGGAGTTTAAGGTGAAACGAGTAGTGATCGCATTGAGTCTTTTTAGTCTAGCTAGTAGCGCTCTTGTGAGTTGCACGTCAGCTCCCCGGAACGCTCAAAACAGCCAACAAAACAGTTCAGAACTTTCATCTGTTGCTGTAACAGTGCGCGACCTCGGCAACCCCTTCTTTGTACAAGTTGGTAAGGGTGCAGAGGCGGAAGCTAAGAGAATCGGTGGTGGGGACGTTAGCACAACACTCGTCTCCAGCGGGGACGATTTAAATCAACAATTTAATCAAATCGAAAACTTCATTGCCTCAGATGTCAGCATGATTATACTCAATGCTGCTGACAGTAAGGGGATTTTTGCCGCGGTTGAAAAAGCTAAACAAGCAGGAATTCCAATCATTGCAGTTGATACTGCCGCTGAAGGTGGTGTTGATGCCACTGTTACCTCCAATAACGTGCAAGCCGGTGAAGTAAGTTGTCAATACATCGCCGATCGACTGAAGGGTCAAGGCAATGTTGTCATTATCAATGGGCCACCCGTCGCTTCAGTCGTTGAGCGGGTCCAAGGATGTCTGAGCGTATTTTCCAAATATCCCAATATCAAGATCCTTTCAAAAGATCAGAATGCAGAAGGTAGCCGTGATGGTGGGTTGAGAGTCATGAGCGATCTGCTTACATCCTTTCCAAAAATTGATGCCGTTTTTGCAATTAATGACCCTTCTGGTATTGGTGCGGAGCTAGCTGCTACACAAGCGCAGCGGAAAGAGTTCTTTATTGTTGGCGTTGATGGCGCACCCGAAGCTCTAGATGCGCTCAAGCAGGAAAATAGCTTATTTGTTGCGACTGCGGCTCAAGACCCTTTTCGCATGGCAGCGAAGGCAGTTGAGGTCGGGAACGACATTTTGAAAGGGAACAAGCCTGCCAATCCAAACATTCTCATTCCAGTCACCTTGATTACTCGGGAAAATGTTAATCAGCATAAAGGTTGGACAAGTGAATAACCAAGCTTTTGTCGTTAATTTAACCAATTTATGGCTTGATAATCTATCCATTTGAATCTTACTTTCACAAACATTACAGGGATTTCTGATGGCAAGTAGCACGCAACCCTCAATAAAAACTAAACCTGTACTCGAAATGCAAGGAATTACAAAAACCTTTAATAGTTTCACCGCTTTGCATGGTGTAAATCTCACTATTTATCCTGGGGAAGTTCATGCTCTCATGGGTGAAAATGGTGCAGGCAAGAGTACGCTGATGAAAATCCTGGCTGGAGCCTACATAGCCGATGCAGGGGAAATCAGAATTGACAGTCAAGCTGTTAAAATGACCGACCCAGGTCAAGCTAGAGATTTGGGTATAGCCATTATTTATCAAGAGCTTAATCTCGCCCCAAATCTGACAGTAGCTGAAAACATTTTTATGGGGAGTGAGCTTAAGAAAGGAGGTACCTTCCTTGACCAAGACGGAATGCGGCGTCAAGCTTCTGAAGTCTTGCAAAACCTTGATGCAAGTTTTGATGCGAATGATCTAGTTTCGACCCTTTCAATTGCAGAACAGCAGCAAGTTGAAATTGCTAGGGCGCTCAAACATAAGAGCCGCATTCTCGTAATGGATGAGCCGACAGCAGCGCTTTCAGACCGAGAGACAGAGAAACTTTTCGAGGTTGTTCGCCGCTTGCGGAATGAAGGGATTGCGATTATTTATATTAGCCATCGGATGGAAGAAATTTATGCGCTTGCTGACCGCGTTAGCGTAATTAGAGATGGTGGGTATATTGGCTCTTTGGAGAGGAGTGAAATTTCCGCCCCTCGCTTAGTAGAAATGATGGTGGGTCGTTCTTTACAGGATTTATACGAACATAAGCGTCAAACACGTCCTGGCCCAGTAGTCCTTGAGGTAAAGAATTTAAGTGATGGGCGCAAGGTAAAATCTGCGAGTTTTCAACTTCATGCTGGCGAAATTGTTGGTTTAGCGGGCTTGGTTGGTGCAGGCAGAACTGAAATTGCGCGTCTGATTTTTGGCGCTGACCGAAAGGCTAGCGGTGAAATAAAACTGGAAGGTCGTTCACTCAATATCTCGACACCCGATGATGCAATTGAAGCGGGAATTGCCTATGTACCAGAAGATCGTAAGGATTTAGGTCTATTTCTGGAGATAAGTTCTGGTGAAAATATCACCATGAATGTCCTTGGACGAGAAGCCAAAGCTGGCATTATAAACTCAAAATCCCTGTTTAAGATTGTAGCTGATGCTATTAACAACTTAGGGATTCGTCTTGCCAGTCCAAGCATCAAAGCAATGGATTTATCTGGGGGAAATCAGCAGAAGTTATTGCTGGCACGTTGGTTGGCAATTAATCCTAAGGTACTTTTGCTCGATGAACCTACGCGCGGCGTTGACATTGGCGCGAAAAGCGAAATTTATCGAATTATTAGCGATCTGTCAGCAAAAGGTGTAGCCATTTTGATGATTTCCAGCGAACTGCCGGAAATTGTGGGAATGAGCGATCGCGTCTTGGTGATGCGTGCGGGAAGCCTGGTTGGTGAAGTAGGCGGCTCGACTGGGGAAGCGATTACACAAGAGAACATCATGGCTTATGCCACAGGGGCAAGAGAGGTAGCAAAATCATGAGTCAAACAGAAGTAAGAACCACCAGAAATGGAACGAGCGATCGCTCTAAAGCAAGTAAGCGTCAAGCTTGGAGAAATTTCATTCAGGTTGCTGGCATTCTCCCAATTTTGGTGGCAATCTGTATAATTTTTTCAATTGTTACGCCAAGCTTTCTTTCGCCCGGAAATCTGATTAATGTCATTCGGCAAGCATCGATCAATATCGTGCTGGCGACCGGAATGACATTTGTGATTTTAACCGGAGGAATTGACCTTTCTGTGGGGTCAATTTTGGGCGTAACAGCAGTTGTTGGGGTGCTTGTCTCGTTGATTCCTGGTCTTGGTTTACTTGCCATTCCAGCCGCCCTATTAGCAGGATTAGGATTAGGCTTACTAAATGGGTCGTTGATTGCCTATTTAGGTTTGCCACCTTTTATCGTCACGCTTGGTTCTTATACGGCTTTGCGGGGTGTTGCTTACTTAGTTGCTAATGGCACGACCGTTCTAAATCGAAATCTAAATTTTGCTTGGATAGGCAACAATTATCTTGGCCCCATTCCCTGGCTAGTTGTGATTGCTTTGCTTGCCGTTGTAGCGAGTTGGTTTGTCTTAAGACGGACAGTATTGGGAAGGCATATTTACGCCGTAGGCGGTAACATCCGGGCAGCACGGCTGACAGGAATTAAGGTGAGTCGGGTGCTGTTATTTGTTTATGGTGTGAGTGGGTTGCTTTCCGGTTTAGGCGGAGTGATGAGCGCCTCACGTCTCTACAGTGCGACGGGTATGTTAGGTCAAGGCTACGAACTTGATGCGATCGCTGCCGTAATTTTAGGAGGAACCAGCTTCACGGGTGGCATTGGCACCATCTGGGGGACTTTACTCGGTGCCTTAATTATTGCCCTCCTCAACAATGGGTTAACCCTGATGAACGTGTCATTCTTCTGGCAGCTAGTTGTCAAAGGTCTTGTGATCATTATTGCTGTGACAATTGACAAACTCCGCACCCGCACTAGCGCTGCATAGGAGTTGAGCTTCTAATGACAGACTGGTAGGAAGCGATCGCGCGTCAGGCAGAATTAGTCTAAAAAACAGGGAGTCGCGATCGCGACTCCCTGTTTTCCCTATTGGTCGATCCTCACCGAAGACTTAACTAACGACTCCGTTGAAGATACCCTTCTACATTGCTAATCGCTCGTGTCGCATACGAATCGCCAGGACGTAGACTAAGCGCCCTTCTAAAGTTAATCAAAGCAGTTTGATAATCCCTTTGTTGGGTTGCAGCGTACCCAAGTCTCATGTATTGAGTATAAGTCCCCTGCCGACCACTCCGTTGCGTAGCCCCTGTATTACCTGCGGGATTCTGCTGAGTTGTACCCGCACCAGATGGAGTTTGTTGCCCAGCGCCAGTTCCGGCTGGATTCTGCTGAGTTGTACCCGTATCAGATGGAGCTTGTTGCCCAGCGCCAGTTCCGGCTGGATTCTGCTGAGTTGTACCCGCACCAGATGGAGTTTGTTGCCCAGGGCCAGTTCCTGCGGGATTCTGCTGAGTTGTACCAGTTCCCGTGCCTGCCGGAGTTTGTTGCCCAGCACCAGTTCCGGCTGGATTTTGTTGAGTTGTACCCGCGCCTGATGGAGTTTGTTGCCCAGTACCTGTACCTGTGGGATTCTGCTGAGTTGTACCCGCACCTGCTGGAGTTTGTTGCCCAGTACCTGTACCTGCGGGATTTTGTTGGGTTGTACCAGTTCCCGTGCCTGCTGGAGTTTGCTGGGTAGTGCCTGCGCCTGCCGGATTCTGTTGCCCAGTACCTGTACCTGTAGGATTTTGTTGGGTTGTACCAGTTCCCGTGCCTGCTGGAGTTTGCTGGGTAGTGCCTGCGCCTGCCGGATTCTGTTGCACAACTCCTGGGCTAATTACCTCATAGTTAGGTTGCCCAGTACGAGTACTGGCGGGAGTTTGTTGGTTAGTACCCGTACCAGTACCACCGGGAGTTTGTTGGTTAGTACCAGCGCCAGATGGATTTGTTTGTGCCCCACCTGGAGTACTCTGGGCTAATAATTGTTGATTTCTCGCAGTAGAGTTGGAATTGATGAGGGCTAATGCTGGAAAACTGAGGAAAACACTAGCGCCAGCAACGCTCATCAAGCTAACAAGCTTTTTAATCGAATGTTTCTGATTTTGCGTACTCATGGAAATATCCTGAACTTAGGCTAAAAAATACTGACTTTGGCAGCTTTCTTGCCAAAATTGAACAAATGTTGGTTGTAAAAAAAATTGACCTTCAATCAGTTACGTCAGTTAGCAGCCTAAAGACATATTTCTTGAAACTCTTTGTTAAAACCCTACCTCTATTATTTTCTTGCCTCGTCTATCTAAAGAGTTGTACTAATGTTAATTTGCTCTGCCTAATTAGGTAGTGATATCCACTCCGGTTGATTACTCACCATTTCCCAAAATCCGAAGAGAGCCTGAGTCTCTGGCTCTGTCTCTCCTCCCTGAAATGCGGGTAGATAGAGGAAGCGCTTTCCTCTTGTGGGAAATCTACCAGATTTGAAATGAGGCAGCTAACAGAAATCCACCGTACCTCTACCTTGATATAGCAATCCTAAAGGATTCGTGAAGTCGAGATGCCCGACTTCGAGAGAGAAGTCGGGCATCTGAACTACTAGCATCCACACTTAAATAGGATCGCCATAACAATTGATTTAAAAGGTTTAGGAAAAGATAAGCAGAAATTTTGGCTCAGGCGCACTGAGATAGAGTAGCGGATGAATTGTACTGCCGAATCGGAATCGCGATCAAAAACTCTGTTCCTTTCCCCGTTTCGGAAGTATAGGTCAATTGACCGCTGTGTTTCTCTACCACAATTTGATAACTAATTGACAACCCTAAGCCAGTTCCTTTGCCTATAGGTTTAGTAGTAAAGAAGGGATCGAATAATCGTTGCTGCACCTCAGAGGTCATCCCAATGCCGTTGTCTGCAATCCGAATTAAAACTTGATTGTTATCTCCGACTTCTGTGCGAATCCGAATTGTCGGTAATGAGTGATGAGTATTTCCTTGCCTATGACTAATTTCCTTTTCTAGTGCCTCAATTGCATTGCAGAAGATATTCATAAATGCTTGGTTGAGTTGCCCAGCATTACATTCTACGAAGGGAAGGGCGCTATAGTCTTTGCGAACCACAATGTCAGGGCGCATGCCTCTGCCTTTGAGTCGATTTTGCATAAACAGGAGTGTGTTGTCGATGCCTTCGTGAATATCGACACACTTCACTTCTGCTTCGTCGAGTCGGGAGAAGTTCCGCAGGGAAAGAACAATCTCAGAGATACGCTCTGCACCTAATTGCATTGAAGATAGAAGTTTCGGCAAATCTGTCCTCAGAAAATCGAGGTCAATGGCTTCCATCTCTTCTTGAATCTCCAACACCGGCTGAGGATAGTGCTGGATAAACAGGTGCAGCAGGTGCAGCAAGTCGTAGGCATACTCGCTGGCATGGGTGAGATTGCCGTAAATGAAGCTGACGGAGTTATTAATTTCGTGGGCGATACCGGCAACGATTTGCCCCAATCCAGACATTTTTTCGGTCTGAATCAGTTGAGCTTGAGTGCGCTGGAGTTCATGCAGGGTTTGCTCCAACTGGGTTGTTTTCTCTCTGGATTGGGCTTCTGATTGCCGCAGTGCTTCTGCTGCCTGTTGATGAATCTGCGATTGAGCAATCAGTAACTGATGTACGTCTAAGAGTCTGCAAATTCCCGGTTGCAGTTGCACGACAATCGGTTCATGAATAAGTTCGGGCGATCGCTGTAAGGACTGCTGTACACTCTCGATAATGGAAGTGTTGCGATCGCATACTAAAATTTCACATTGGGCAAAGCTGTAGAGAGCCTTCAGAGAGGGCGGGGAAGATAACGCTAAGTTGTAGAGACAACTTATATTCTCAAAGAAGCGCCGCCGCGAAATCATTCCGACAAAATTACCTTGTTCGGTGATAATCATGCCAGGAAGCAACGGGTTCGCTTCAAAAATCTGGATTGCTTCCTCTACGAAGCGTTCCGAGTCGATGCTAGCGTTGTAGAGCGTTAATTCGTCTAGCGTCGAATCTAAATGTAGGGGTGACGCTTGGAAAGTGGTGTCTGTTTGGCTTGCGTCTGTTTGGCTTGATTCAAAATCCTCAATCCGGCTTACTGATGCTTGCTCAATCCATGCCCAGGGCATTACTTGCTGTTGATTCCTGTTTAGCATTTCTTGTAACCAGTTAGAAGTGTCTTCTGGAATTTTGTGCATCAGTCCCATCGCACCTCTGGTAATCCCCTGACTCAGTATGGCTACTATCAAGCTTTTTTTAGAAGCTGCGTAGTGCTACCGATCTCTACACGTTTGCGATCGCTGTTTCCGGATGAAGCGATCGCAATTTTTTCCGTAAATTTACGTGTTATTGGATACACTATACGGAAACTTTAAATGCTAAGCATCTACCACGGGTGTGAATTAACACTCTCCTCTAGTGTAGATTCCAGCAAAACACCAAGCGGTTTAAACCGCACAGCGACAGCAAGCACACAAACGAAATCTGCCGGGAGTAGGTTAGAAAACCTTGACTTCCGGTTAGTCTGCGCTTTTGGGATTGGGAATGCGATCGCCCCAGAATTCCATTCTCAGGGTTTGGTGCCAGGTGTGAGTTTAGCTAACGTAGCTCTTAGCGCGAACGACCTAAGAGCTAACGTTAGTTAAAACTGACCCAAATACTGGGAAAGCAAAGGCTCCCAACCTGTTTTACAGGTTGCAAGCTTTAAGGTAAGAGATTTATCTCAAAGCTCTTCTGTCAGCGCCATTTATTTATGATTCATTGTCTTGACTGACTGCTGACGGCTTAGCTACAGTGCCATCGCGTACCTTCTGGGCTATCAATTAAAGTAATGCCCTTGGCTTGTAGCTCGTTGCGGATGCGATCGCTTTCAGCAAAATTTTTCGCACTCCTCGCGTCCTGTCTCTGCTGAATCATCGCTTCAATCTCGGCATCGCTTAAACCACCAGAAGCGGTACTTTCAACCTGTAGCTTTGCGATCTCATCAGCACTCACTTCCAAGCCTAAGACACTTGACAAATCAACTAAATTCTGCCACTGACCTTCTAGTTGTTCGGGTGGGATCTCGGTTTTACCCTGATGAACTAGGATATTCCCCTGCTTGCCTAATTCTTTGGCAAGTTCAAACAATATGGTTAACCCGCCAGGAAAATTCAAGTCATCATCCACTTCTGCCTGAAATCTTTCCACAGCGTTGTCATGTCCCCCCTCGCTGAGGGGGAGATTGGCGGGGTTTCCCATCCAACCCAGTTGGGAACCGTACTTGTATCCAAACAACAGACCTTCTTTCAGCGTATTCCAACCGTTAGTTGCCGCCTGAATTGCTTCATCAGTAAAATCAATCGGCTTACGATATTGGGCTGTAAGAACAAATAGCCGCACCGCCATTGGATCGACGGGTCGATCGAGTAACTCTCGAATGGTGATAAAGTTGCCCAGAGACTTAGACATCTTTTCGCCATTTACCGTCACCATCCCGTTATGCAGCCAGTAGTTCGCTAACGGCTTGCCAGTTACCGCTTCCGATTGGGCAATTTCGTTCTCGTGGTGGGGGAAAATTAAGTCAGCACCGCCAGCGTGGATGTCGATTGTATCGCCCAAGCGATCGCGCACCATTGCCGAACATTCAATGTGCCACCCCGGACGACCCGCACCCCAAGACGATTCCCAGGCGGGTTCCCCCGGTTTTGCCGCCTTCCACAGTGCAAAATCAAACGGGTCTCTTTTCTTGGACGCTTCCAGGTCTTCCACCTCCACCCGGTTACTCGCCCCTGCTTGCATATCTTCTAACCTGCGTCCCGACAGCTTGCCGTACTCCGGAAATTGACGCACCGCATAGTAAACATCACCCGCAGCGGGATAGGCGAAATTTTTCTGTTCCAATTCGTGAATCAGCCGCTGAATCCCATTTATCGTGTGTGTAGCACGCGGATATTCATCCGCTTCTTTGATATTCAGCCGCGCCATATCTTCAAAATAAGCTTGGATGTAGCGTTCGGCGACTTCCTCCATTGACGAGCCTTCTTGCCGTGCCCGGTTGAGAATTTTGTCATCAATATCGGTAAAATTCTGCACATAGCGCACGTCATAACCGACAAATTGCAGATATCGGCGCGTCACATCCCAGACGATGCAAGCTCTCGCATGACCCAAGTGGCAATAGTCATACACCGTCACGCCGCAGTAGTACATCCCGGCTTTACCAGGTTCAACGGGTTCAAAGACTTCCTTGCGACGAGTGAGGGTGTTGTAGAGTGTGAGGGTCATTCCTAGAATTTAAGAAATAAAGTGCATCTGTATAAGTATTTTAAATTCCCTGGTCAGTAAGCCATCCAGTCATCCGAAATTAAAATTGTACTTTGTCACAATTTAGTCTCAAAAAAATAGGTGCTTGAGAGAGCAACCAGGTATCAATGCGGCTTCAACATCTGCTTAGCGCGATCGCATCCGCTAACACTAACGCTAACAGCATCGCTTGACTGACCGCACGAGTCTCAGTTCCCCCTCAATTTTTGCGTTCTCTTCACGATCTCTTCATTAAAAGATAGGCGCTTACCAGTAGAAACCCAGATAAATATTTTTGACTATTCAGGCGTTTGGGCGCTCACTTTACTCAATCTTTATAATTCTGCTCAAAATCCCTGCTTATTTAAAGAATCAGTAAAGATATGCCCTAGCCGCTAGTAGTGTTTCTACTGGTTCGGTAATGTAAATGACGAAAAGAGTTTGAGATTCATTTTCAAAAGTCTTGCAAGCCTTTTACTCTGAAGCGTTCGGCTTCAGGGCAAGTTTCGGATGGGGTTTTATCACCCGTTATTTCCCGTTTTGCTAGGTCACGCCCTATTTGCACCAACCAGCACCACGCATCTACCCTTAAGGAGCAACAAAATGTTCAAAAAACACTTAAAACAGTTACTTTTAGCGGCTGCCGTTTTGCCCGTAATGCTGGCTCAACCAGCTTTCGCTCACGTCGTCTGGTTTGAACAAGGAAACGGAGACTACGATCTGGTTTTTGGTCATCCAGAAGAGGGGCCAGAACCTTATGATGTGGCAAAGTTTCAGTCAGCCCAAGGCTACGATATAAACAAACAGCTTGTTCCTCTTGAAGTTAAAATCCAAGATGGTGTATCTGTTATCCCTCAGGGAAACATTGCAGCGTTGACCGCGTTATATGACAATGGCTTCTGGCTCACAAACCCAGCTGACTCTACTTCTATAAACATTTCCAAACAGGAAGCAGAGGCACTTAACTACGTCAATGTCAGCAATTTTCTGAAGTACACCAAGGCTCTTTATGACTGGTCGCAACCCCTCTCCCAGTCTTTCGGTCTTCCACTTGAAATTATGGCTTTGAAGAATCCCTTTGAGGTAATGGAAGGAGAATCCCTACCAATTCAAGTTTTATTTCAAGGAAATGTAATTAAAGATGCTTTAGTTGAATATCTGGGAGAAGTAGTAGACGTAAATCAAGAAGGCATTGCTTATATCCCAGTCGGCAAAGGGGGACTCCAAGTTATCGAAGCAGGCTACACCAACCCCACAGCGATTAATCCTGGTCTTTCTTACGCCACTACCTTCAGCGCCGAAAGCAAAAACGCCTCGGTTCCAGAACCGTCAGCTTTGTTGGGTTTAAGCGTGCTGGGTTTGATGGCGTTTGCACGCAAGCAAGGTAAAGGGCTGAAGTTGACTAAATAAGCGATCGCCTCAACCAACAAATCTGCTTGGCTTGCAACTTGTATCCATGAGTTGCTTTTATTAAAGATAAACTATGGTCAGTTGATGCCAACCGTGCTAAAGGTATCGACTGACCATTTGCTTATGCCAGAAAAATTGGAGAATGCCTTCTGTGGAGTTAGGTAAGCTGGAGGAAGAGAGCGATCGCGCAAGCGCGTATGCGAAGCTGTTCGCTTGCTATAAAGTAAAAGGTTGGATCTCCATTTCAATCCATCATCGGGATCTAGACCTAAACTCCGCTTAGCGCACTCTGCTTAGCGCTTAGATCCTACACTAATTTACGTATAGCTCTATCAACGTTTTTTGAGAAAATCTGAAACTCGCACTATGCAACCAGCCACCACTCCCAGTCAATCTCCAGAGATGGATGCCCCCAAGTACGGCTTACCCGTGACGATCATTACAGGTTTCCTTGGCAGTGGCAAGACCACTCTCCTCAATCACATCTTGACCAATCAGCAAGGCGTCAAAACCGCTGTTCTGGTTAATGAATTCGGTGAAATCGGCATTGATAATGAGTTGATTGTCACCACCGGCGAGGATATGGTGGAGTTGAGTAACGGTTGTATCTGCTGCACCATTAACAACGATCTCGTGGAAGCCGTCTACAAAGTTCTGGAACGTGAAGAAAAGGTCGATTATCTGGTAGTCGAGACAACCGGACTCGCAGATCCCCTGCCAGTGGCACTTACCTTTTTAGGTACCGAACTGCGAGACATGACCCGCCTAGATTCCATCATTACGGTGGTAGATTCGGAAAACTTCAGTCTCGATTTATTTAACAGTGAAGCCGCCGCCAGCCAGATTGCATACGGTGATATCATCCTGCTCAACAAGGCAGACCTGGTGGATGAAGCAGACTTAGACTCCCTAGAAGTCAGAATTCGGGATATGAAAGGCGGTGCCAGGATTATGCGAACCACTAAGGGACAGGTACCGCTGCCGTTACTTCTCAGCGTCGGTTTATTTGAAACTGACAAATATTTCCAAAACGAAGAGGCAGCAAAGGGTCACGACCATCACCACCACGACCATGACAATGACCACGATCATCACGATCATCACGACGATCATAATGATTGCGACCACGATCATGGTGTTTGCACCCACGACCATCACGACCACGATCATCACTCCCACCACTTGGAAAATGACGGGTTTACCTCGATTTCCTTTGAAAGCGACAAGCCTTTTGCTATTAAGAAGTTTCAAAATTTCTTAGATAATCAGCTACCCTCAACCGTCTTTCGTGCCAAAGGAATTCTTTGGTTTGATGAAAGTCCTCGGCGTCATATTTTCCACCTGTGCGGCAAGCGCTTCTCCATCGACGATGAAGATTGGAAAGGGCAACCAAAAAGCCAGTTGGTACTGATTGGTCAGGATTTAGATAAAGAAACCCTGCAACAGCAAATCAAAAGTTGTGTCTGTGTACCTTCTACCACTCGCGGTAAGGGCTTTGGGAAATAGTCTTGAGTAATTAGCAATTAACTAATTACTAATAGCATTTCTCAGTTAGGTCAAATAGATTGCGGCTCTAATGTTTGGTCGGGACATGGCATTGTCATGTCCCTACAGATGTATCGAAGCTAATTATGCGTGTTGTCATTCAGCGAGTTAAATCCTCACAAGTTGAAGTTTCAAATCGAATAATCGGCAAAATCGGGCGCGGACTTAATTTACTCGTAGGCATTGCTGAAACGGATACCGAAGCCGAGCTGGAGTGGATGGCTCGTAAATGTCTGGAATTGCGCTTATTTCCAGATGAGCAAAATGGTAGCGGGCGTTGGGAGAAATCCGTTCTAGAAATTGGGGGAGAACTGCTGGTAGTCAGCCAATTCACTCTCTACGGAGATTGTCGCAAAGGACGCCGCCCCTCTTTTGATAAATCTGCTGCGCCTGCGATCGCCCAAAATCTTTACGAACAATTTATCGCTAAGTTGCGCCAGAGCGGTTTGCGCGTGGAAACAGGCGAATTTGGGGCGATGATGCAGGTAGCAATTCAGAATGATGGCCCTGTTACTTTGCTGCTGGAAAGAGAAGCTGGATAAAATCCGCAACCCCACCCCTTGAACGAGGAGGGGCAAGATAGGATAGCGATCGCTAACCTAAGTAGAAGAATTGTCTCAAGTAATTGACTGGCGGCGACGGCGGGAGTTACCAATTATCCCCAGAATGGCAAGGCTGAAAATTCCCAAAGTCGCAGAGGGTTCAGGTACGCTGACGATATTATCAGCAATCTGAACATCAGCCCACACCAGGCGATGATCGGAACTGGGGAATGGGAACGTTCCCACTAGAGGAAATAGGGGATCGCTACTCTTAGGCCAGAATACAGCTGCATCAACAATCTCTAAATCCTGCGATGGTAAAACGTAATCTACGCGCAAATTACCGGGTGTCCCATCCGCAAAGTCAGCTGTATCAAATATTGGGTTACTTTTATGGGTTAGATTAGCACCGCCCTGCAAAATTGCCTGTTCTGTACCGCCTTCACTGGTGGGAGTAACGCTGGTATTGACAAGCGGATTATTCAGCAATTGCTGTATTGCACCGGGTAAGCTATCTCCATCAAAAGGATCGGAATTTTGGTCGCCCATGATCACAAAGCTTGAACCAGCATTCAGTCCTCCAAAGGTGCGCTGATCGTCGTAGATGTAATCGCCTTCTCCGGGTGTGATATAGTCTGCCCAAAAGCGAATTTCGTCAAAATTCCGCCTACCGTTGCGGTCTTCGAGACCGTCAAAGACTGGCGGCGTAGGATGGCTCAGGAGAGCGTGAACAATCTCTCCATTAACGTTAATAGGGACATCCCAGTGACTCTTGGAGGAGAGACGAACTACCTCAAGTTCTGCTTCGGAGTACCAGTCATTGGGTTCGGGTGTCGCTGGGTTGTCGGGAAGTAAGGCTCCCGGCATATCTTTCCACAGGAAGGTTTGGAAGGTGCGGATGCTTTCTTCTAAAATTGGATACTTGGAGTACAACGCCATGCCATACTGTCCGGGGAAGAATCCGAAGCCATAGGCATCGTTTGGACCGCCGACTGTGCCATTGTTGTCTAGGTCAAATCCAGAAGGTATGCCAGTGTTAGAGGGTGCAACGTAGCGATATTGATATTCACCGGGGGAAGCACCATTCTGGCTAATTGAAAGGTAGTTATTTTGAAATAGTTGGGCTGCTGTTCCGCCTTCTACATAGTCGAATTCGTTGATTAACAGCACGTCAGGGTTGACTCGTTGGATGATTTCAGCAACGGTCTTTGCTTGTGCGTTGTCCAGGGTTGACAAATCGGTAATGAGTTGACCTTCAGCGTTGCGGTTTAGTGAGGCGTTGAATGTGGCAAAGCGGAGAGTGGTGGCTTGGGCTGACCCAGACGCGATCGCGATCGCTCCTAATATCCCTGCTGTCAGCAATCCTCCGGATACAAGGCGATCGAACCGGGAAATTAGAGCTTTCTGGATCTTCATAGCAACCGTGTTTGTACTTAGCTTTGGTTATTCCTCACACAGTAGCGATCGCACGTTAAGACAACCCTATGAAGCTAATAAGCAGGTTTTAAGATGCCTCATCTTCACGGAAGCTTCATAAAAAACCTACTTATTTAACAGAAATGTAAAGTTATGAGACTTAAGCGAAGTGTCAAGGGAAAATATTTTGCCACCAAGGCCTAGAATTGCTTTGTGCAACAGGCATTTTCTTGCGAATATCCTGAATATTCCACCCTGTCAGCTTCGCTAAAGTCTGCGCTTCTTGTTCAAATCGTCTAGTCAAAGACTTTTTGTACTGTTGACCCGCTTGACACTTCACATCTCCCGTAAAGGGATGGCGTAGAACATAACGACCTTGAAAATTTTGGTTATTTGATGTTTCTTGGAAAACTAAATCTTCCGGAAACTTATCGCGGGTATACCGAACATGGAGACGGGTGATAAACACATCATTAGAAGGAGCAATGGATCTCCGGAAAGGCGCTGACTCGTGGCTACCCGAATCTAGCCAAAAGACACCAGCTTTCCGCAGTTCTTCTCGATTTAAAGGTTCGGCAGAACATGGATCGCAGCTACCCATATCCCAGGCATATTCCAGAAAGGCAACCTTTTTATCTTCACGAGTGTAAGAAGTTTGAAACATCGATTTGTAGAAATCGCTAAATTCGTTTTTAACGAATACTGGAATTTCAGCATCCGAAGGGACTTTTACAGTCCGGTAATTGGTAACTTCAGCTTGTCCTTTAGGGGATAAAACGTAAACAATTAAATCCTGCTCGGTGGTAGCGTTAATCATCCCTAGACGAATCGGCAACATAAATTTAGGCGATTCGTAAGCCATCTGTAAGGGTCGCAGAAACTGAGAACCGGAATTTTGAAATTCTTTAAGATTGACTTTTGCAACAAAGAACTTCATGTTTTGCCGGATATAGGGTTGCAGCAGTTGTTTTGCACCCTGTGGAATCTTATATCCGTTGCGATTTAGCCACGTTTCTAGACCGTTTGATTCCTTTGCGCTGAGAATAACAATGTCATACTCTCCTACATTGAAACGAGCTTCTACCGTGACACCCAAGCTATTGTCTTCATCCCTGCTAGCTCTTGCAGCGCCTGACGCTGGTGCGGCTGCTGGTGCAGCGAGTCTCTCGTACATGACCGGATTACAAGGATCTTCGTCGAAATATTCCACCAGTCGCGGCGCACTAAAAGCATCTAATCGTTCGATAATTTTAGGGTCGCCAACGTGAACCTGTTCTTTCTGAAGCACTGTTGGAACGGGGACAACCAAGGCAAAGTCTTTGACATCGCCTTGATAGTCATTCGCCATCGTTAAAATAGTGCGATCGCGATCGCGAGCAATTACCACTTGCGAGGCTTTATTGTAAAGCTTTGTATCCGCTTTTGCCACATAGAAGCCACAAAATCCCCAGGCTGTCGGAGCAAAGCAAATAACAGCCAGAAGCGTTATCACTAAAGTTTTCCCAATCCGAAATAGCTTCATTGCCGCCTCTTCTAGTAAGTAAGTAGTAAAAATTTACGCTTGTAGATACGTCTCAGATTCAATTTCCTCAGATTTATTAATGACTAAATTACTGAATGTCGGTGAGGGGTTCTCTCCCCATGAAAATCGGGGCGCTGTCCAGATAAAATCTAGAAATATGGTCAAGGGTGCCAAAGCAAATAAAGCCCAAAAAACCGCAGTGGATACAAAAAATTGATTTCGCAAGAGAAAAGTTAAGCAGCCAATAGAAACTGCCCATACTAAACGCCCAATCCTAGCGTTAGGAATAGAACGAGGATCTGTAATCATAAATAGAGCGAATAATAACAAAGAACCGCTCATCAATCGATGTAAAAATACATCCCACGTCCAACCAAGCCAAATATTGCGAATAGCTTCCAAAAAAGCGTAGGAACCTAAAAAAGCCGCAGTTGTATCCCAACGACCGACTCGTTTTAAAATCGTCCCCCCTGTGCCTGCAAATAACAGCGCATACCACCATTCATCTCCCCATTGTCCGGGCGAAACCCAGGCATCTTTTGTCAAGATAAGTGCTGCAATAATGCCAAAATTAGCAGGATTAAAAAAATGCTTGTTCCGAAAATTAAAAATAAATTTACTGATAATTGCGAAAGAGCCTGCCAATATCATCGTGCTGTAACTATCGGCTCTTAGTAGCAAACTCAAACCTAAAGCCGTAATCAAGGCACTCCGTAATGAAAGCTTGGCAAGAACATTTGTTAAACCAGAATCAATTTCATTTGGACAATTATCTTGTACCGGAAGCAAATTGAATAGATTTTGTTTAATCGATACTGCTAGCGACTGAGTTACTAGACAAGTTATCATCACCACTAGAATTAGATCCGGTCTTAGCGTCCAGTCTCTTGTCCAAATCCCCAAAAACAGGAACAAGGATAGAAACAGAATTTGATAGTCTCGGACATCTTTTAGCAGCATTGCCGATTAATAGCAGGATTACCCGTATCTTTCTCCTGAATCTAGACGCAATAAGATGCAAACAGGGCTTCTGTTACAGAAATTGTTACAAAGATGCCGGTTAGCCAAAACGGTTTTTACAAGCGATTCAGATCCCAAACTTCTTGGAGAAGTCGGGATCTCGCCAATGCTTTTCATGAATTTTAAAAAGACTTTCAAAAGTAGTCTATGTAGCAATCTTCTTTTAGTTAGGAGCCAGTGATTTAGCTTTCCGACTTCTTCATAATCAGCAACTCTCATTTGTGAATTAGAGAACCCCTCCAGGTTAATAGCTATGCTTTACTCATAAGTCCAAAAACCCTGTAGGGCTTCGCATTTGAGCGATAACTTGAGGACAAAAACGGGCAACTCGCTATCCAAAGGCTGCGCCCTTTCCCGTAGCATGACAGGGTTTTCAACAGATGTGGGTAAAGTATAGAGGTTATGGGGACGTTGTCACGACTTCAATCCCCCTGCGGATACTCCTCCCATAAGGTTGTTGTTTGCCGCAGACTCAGATAGTCCCCATTGCCTAAAATCAAATGATCTAGCAGCGGAATACTTAAATATTGCGCTCCCATCAACAACTGGCGCGTCAAATCGATATCTTCCTGACTCGGTTCAATGCTCCCTGACGGATGATTGTGTGCAATAATCAGCCTCGTCGCACCCTGGCGAAGGACTTCTCGGAAAATCTCGCGGGGAGGAGCCAACGTTTCAGTCGCAGTGCCAATGGTAATCACTTGAGTACCCACCAAGCGATTCTTCACATCCAACAGCACAACAGCAAATCGTTCTTGCATCTGCCACATCAACTCATGACTGAGTGCAGCAGCAGCAGCAGCAGGACTGTCTATCATGGTGCTAACTCCGGGGCGAGATAGAAACGCCCGTTTTCCTAACTCAACGGCTGCTAGAATTGTGGTTGCTTTTGCTGGCCCTACACCTGGGATTTTTGTCAACTCTTGAACGCTGATATCTCGTAACATATCCAGCGGATCGCGTTGGTGTTGACTTAATTCTTGTAATATGTACTGCCCAAGACCGACAGCAGAGAGTTTCCCTGCTCCTTGACCCGTGCCTAGCAGAATCGCAATTAGCTCAGCGGTTGCAAGATTTTTGGCTCCCTGAGCCATTAATCGTTCGCGAGGACGTTCGCTAAGGGGTATATCTGCAATTCTGAGGCAATAGGTCATAAATGCACCGGGAAAGACTATATCTAGTTTTCCCGATAGTCTCGCAAGAGTTGCGATCGCGCCAAGAACAAAACAATTAAGAATTAAAAATTAAAAATTGATAAATTCAACTTTTAATTTTGCATTTTTAATTTTTTAATTCTTTACTGTGTGGATATTTGCAGCTTTGAGCATATGATAGGCAACCAGTAGCTGAGTCAGTGCCAGAGGGTAACTTTGGAGCGTTTCCCCTGTTGTCCCGACGAGAGTACCCAGATTGGGGGTGCCGTCCAAGCTACAGAAAGGCAGTAAATCGGGGATGTCGTTACACAGCATCCGCTCTAAGTCTTTGACTTGTTCGCTCGTGGCTTGACCATCAATTTCTAGCACATCAACCGGCTTACCCATATCCCGCTCAAGTTCCAGGCGAATTGCCGGTTTGTAATTAGGACTGCTTGGGTTCAAAATTTGGGTCAAGCTTGGATGTGGAATTGTTGGTCTGAGTACCAATTGCACATTCAGGTGTGAACTGTTCTCCTCTGGCGTGTCTGTAGGTGGGTAGAAACTGACCACGATATCTGCCCATTGGCGCTGGGGACGGATGTATGCTTCTGAGTCTGGTTCGCGCTTTCTCAATTGTTCGCGAACTTGTTCTTCGTTATAGCCCCGTTTCATCGTATCTCGCTTGATCTTCCACTCAGCGCGTAGAGATTCAGGCGGTGCTAGATAAACTTTTACATCGTGATAGTCACGGGTTTTCATGGTTGAATAACCGAGAAGCCCTTCAACAATCACAAACTTGCTCGGCTTGATATACTCAGGCGGGTCGAACATCCCGGTATCGTGGTTGTAAATCGGCTTCAGGATGGGCTGTCCATTTTGAAGCAGGGACAGGTGTTGCTCCATGATATCCAAGTAGTTGCAGTCGGGATGCAGTGCTGAAATTCCCTTCTCTGCACGCTGAATCCGGTCGTACTTGTGATAATCGTCTGTACAGATAATGGTGACATTTTCTTCACCTAATATCTGAGCAATTCCTCGTGTTAGTGTTGTTTTCCCAGCGGCACTGTCACCAACAATGCCTAGAATAATCGGACGATGGCTCATTTTCCCTCTCGCGCAAAAGCAAGTCCTGCTGGACATTCTGAATTGTTCAATTGTAGAGGGAATAGGGATCAACTCGATCGCAAGAATGCCTGCTGTTTGGGCGTTGGTTCTCAGTGCAGGTTGCGCCAAGCGTGGTCTTTTATCGGCACCCGCTGAGTAAATTATTGTAAATTAATCGCGATGCCAGAGTGCGATCGCAATCTTTAGCGGTGTCTAAAATTAGCTCTACTCGCCCTCAACCGATGAATCCTGCCGTTCCCGCGCTGGGTTAACCGCGATCGCACTCATCAAACAAAACGCGATCGCGCCCTTACTTCATGCAAAACGCGATCGCATCGTTTTAATAACCTCTTAATAACCTCGCGCTGAGTGGATGTAACTCTTAAGAAGAAATACCCCAGGATGGCAATACAACAATCTGCATAATCTACTTAAAGCTATATCTCTCGGCGGAATGCTCTAATCGCTTCTCCAGCGTCAGTTTCTGCCATCAAAATGCAGCGTCTGAGCAGATCGGGATCGAGTTCGCTGAGTCCCGGTAGCTGGCTGCGCTCAATGGGTTCATAGCTACCGTCTCGAAGATGATAATGCTTCAGCAATCCATCTTCCCAAAACCAAACCTCTGGAACGCCCAAAGCTTTATAGCGTTCTAACTTGCTGGTGCCTCCACTGGTAAAGACAACTTCAATCGACAAATCTGGAAGCGACTTCACGCTCCCAATGCAGTAAGATTCGTCCGCTTGAGCCGAGACAACTCCTTCTTTTTCCTGAGTCATCGACCGAGTTGGCTGAAAGAAAATGCCCTTTTCTGCAAGAAAAGTAGTCACCAAGTAACCAATGATACTGGCAAAAATTTCATGTTCGCGTCCCGGCATAAGAATCTCGATCGTCCCGTCATAGTAAAACAGCCGCACCCCAGGAGAACCCTCAAAGCCCTTCTGGATGAACTTGAACTGTTCCCAAGTTCCTTGATGGATAATGCGTTGGTCGGTTGTTTTGTTCAGTAGTGGGGGCATCACGTTCACCTCCGGCGATCAAGATTTTATTGTATCTTCTGGGTCGAAGTTGGGAGTGAATGAGCGATCGCCAAGAATGTAGAGACTTTTATGTTACCTTCTCACGGAAGCCGGAATATCTGAGTCAGGGAAGTTCCGAAAAATAGCTCCACGCGCACGTAAATCAGCTTTGTCTTGTTTTGTTAAGCCACGGTTGTCCCCAAAGATAGCGTTTTCTACAACAATGCTGGTGAATTCAGCCTCGCTAAGGTTAGTCCCGATAAGGTTAGCGTAGCTAAGGATAGTCTTCAGCAGATTACTTCCACAGAGATCAGCCCTGTAAAGGTTGGCTCCGCTAAGGTTAGTCTCATGAAGGTTAGCTCCGCTGAGGTCAGCCCCAAGAAAGTTGGCTCCGCTGAAGTCAGCTCCACTGAGGTCAGCCCCACTCAGGTCAGCCCCAATAAAATTAGACTCATTGAGATGGGATCTGCTGAAGTTAACCTCGCTGAGGTGAGATCTGCTGAAGTTGACTTCATTAAGGTTTGCTTCGCTAAAATTAGCTCCGCCGAGATGCGCTCTGCTGAAGTTTGCTTCGCTAAGGTTTGCTTCGCTAAAGTTTGCTTCACTCAAGTTAGCTCTACTAAAGTTGGCTCCAGTGAGGTTGGCTCCGTGAAAGTTTGTTCTGCTAAGCTGGGTGTCTCGAAAGTCAGCATCTTGGAGGTCAGCCTCACCAAGATTAGCCCCACGAAGGTTGGCTCCGCGAAAGTCAGCCCCAGCGAGGTCAGCCCCAACGAGGTTAGTTCCACGGAGATTAGCTCCGCTGAGGTGAATCTCTATCGGTGCTTCTTGCCTCCAGGCATTCCATTCACGGATACTTCGCCGGAGTATTGCCAGTTGAAAATCTTTAGTTATTAAACGTTGTGACTGCTGATTTGATTCTTCTTCAGCTAGCTCAACAAGCTTTTCACTTGGTTCTAAATAGTGAAAATTACGTCTGTACTCATCCCAGGCAACAAAAAGAACTCCAATGACAATATATGTAACTAACCAAGAGAATGGTAGATTACCTCCGGTTACTAGCAGCAAAACTACGAACCCTAGAAAAACGAAGGACACCTGCCTGAGTAGTGATTTCAAGCTAGCTTGAAGTTCTGCAAGCATCGATGAATTAGGGTTTGCCGACACGTTGACCTCCCTTCTTTGCAAGAAGTTGATTAAGGTCTGACAGAAAACGGCTTATGACCCGACCTGCCAGAACCATCCAAAGGCAAAAGTCCGAGATAACGATAATGAAGCAGGCATAGCGGTTGACCCCCAATGGACTTTCCTGCATACATACATCAAACCCTGAGAACTCTTTACCCAAAATCCATTTTCCAATCAAGCTCGGAATCTGGAGTAACAGACTAAGTGCGATCGCATCCTGTACAGTCTCGCAAAAAGTTTTCCACAGGTCGCCCATCACAGCCTTGCCGATGACATCTACCGGGTCAAAGACTGCTGCTAGGACTTTCTCTGCCTTTTCGCGTGGTGTCAGTTGTATCTTGGATGCAGGAGACTTAGGTGGAGTTTGTGGGGAAGACATGAGGACGACCGAAAACTCTTTTTCAGTTTAGCCTCCCTGCGCTCATTATTTTTGATTCTATAACGGTCATCAGTATTGTTTATCTAAACCTACACTTTTTCAGTGATAGAGCCTTTCTGAAATTTGTTTTAAGGAGACTGGAAATTTTGACTAAAACAATTAAAGTATCTGATATTAAATGGGCTTACAGCAGGAAACTAGACTCTAATCTTGTAGAAGGATTCATTAAGAGCCTTTGCCTATTTGTTGGTGAAATACTCAGAAGTGACGAAATAGGGCTTATTGTTTGGCAACATCAGGCTATCCTAATGGTTCGTATCCATAGAATCGATTTCGAGACTGAGGTAACCTATGTTGATGCGATCAACTTTAAGGATTCAGGATTAAAAGAAATGCTGAAAAATCTAAATCTTGATAATAATGGCCCTGCTTTCATTTGCTCTTGCTTTGAGGTATTTTGTTACCGTCCAAAATTAGACAAGCCTTATCATCCCAAAATACATCCCACATATATCCGGGCTAGAGAACGAGCATCAAGAATATTGGACGCAATATTCACAGTGGCAATAGCTCCAGGTGAGGGAGCTTATGTTTCATTTGCCCAAGTTGATAAGAAGACATCTACAAAGTTTTTCAAGAAAACGTCTAACCAAAATCAACCTAAAGATGAGTTGATAAATTTTGCGAAAGTCGTAGGTAGTTGGATAGGAGAATTCTACACCGATGAAATTGGCTCCAAACAGTACAAAACTAAAAACCGATATCCCATTGCTCCTAAACCCCTCGAAGGTTGTGAGTTACACGTCATAACCTCAGATGATGACGGTAATCTTATATCCTATCAAGCTGAAGTTTAAGAAATGAAGCCTTCCTATCGCTTTAATAAAAATTTTGACATTGGTAGCTGAATTCCCCATCATTATAGACTCATCTACTGCTCAAAGCTTCTGATCTTCTCTTGCAAGCGTTGATAAATGCGATCGCAAAGTGGCGTGAAGCGCGATCGCTCCAAGACAGCACAACAGGCGACCCCAATCGTTCGGTTCCATAATGTGCTACAAGATTCTCGCATCCTTTCGCTTCTCCAATATGAATCTGGATGAAGCGGAATTTGGGTTAATGACATTTATCTGTCACGAATGACAGATAATTAGTCACTATACAATTTTTAATGGGCAGTACTGGACTCGAACCAGTGACATCCTGCTTGTAAGGCAGGCGCTCTACCAACTGAGCTAACCGCCCAAATTCAGACACTTTTTAGATAATAGCAGATTACGCTGCTGCTGCTACTATTCAAACAGAATAAATTTTAAAAAATCTCAAATTTTAACGGATGCCCTCTGGTCGGACGCACGATCGCATTACTTTATGGTGCCTGCCTTGGGTGGCTGGCATGACGTTCGGGCTGACTCGCAGTGGCGATCTGACGTTAATCGTTTCCGGAGGATTTTTATTCAGCGGGCTGATGTTTAGCCCAGACTTGGATCTAAACTCGCGTCCTTATCAGCGTTGGGGCTGGTTGCGGTGGATTTGGATACCCTACCAGAAGAGTTTACGTCACCGCTCGATTTTTTCCCACGGGTTAGCAATTGGGACAATCGTGCGATCGCTCTATCTCGCCTGCTGGCTCTTTCTCGTGGGATTGTTGATATTGGGGATACTACAGCTAGTCTGGGGTGTCGGGTGGACTTGGCAGGTAGTAGCGAATCAGGCGCAGCGATCGCTTACTCAATACCCGGCTGAATGGATAGCACTATTTGTGGGTTTGGAATTGGGTGCAATGAGTCACTCTTTCAGTGACTGGGGGGGTTCTGCCTACAAACGGTTTAAAAAAAGTGGATTGAAGGCGGTGATGCCTAAGCGGGTGAAGACTCGGAAGCGAACCGGCAAAGTGAGTCGGCGCACCCTCAAGAAACCAACTGCCAAGACGCAGAGAACGCGAAGGTAAGATCGAAAGGCAAACTGAGTTTTCGTTTATGTTGAATTCCCCAGAATCTGCTCATCCCATGCCTCAAACTGCACTAGAAGCGCTGCAACAGTTGATTGAGGTTGTTGCCCAGTTGCGATCGCCCAATGGGGGTTGTCCGTGGGATTTAGCGCAGACTCCCCAAACGCTCACTCCATATGTCATCGAAGAAGCTTATGAAGTCGTAGATGCGATTCGCACTGGGGATAAAGAAGCGATCGCTGAAGAACTGGGGGACTTATTGCTACAGGTGGTGCTGCAAGCGCAGATTGCCAGCGAATCCGGGCAATTTAGCTTAACCGATGTAGTTCAGGGGCTGACTCAAAAGCTGATCCGCCGTCATCCTCACGTCTTTGGAGAGGTTGAAGTCGAAAGTGCGGAGGAAGTCCACGAAAATTGGCAGAAGATCAAAGCCGCAGAAAAAGGAGAAACGATTCAAGACACGCAACAGCTAAGTCGCAAACTGACTCGTTATTCCCGCACATTGCCGCCACTGATGGCGGGGATGAAGATATCTCAAAAGGCGGCGGCGGCTGGGTTTGAGTGGGAGAATATTGAAGGCGTGTGGGCGAAGTTTCACGAAGAGTTAGCAGAATTTGAAGAGGCACTGCAACAGGAAGACGAAGCCCATCAGCAAGCGGAACTGGGAGATTTATTATTTACGGTGATTAATCTTGCCCGTTGGTACGATCTTGATCCTTCAGAAGCTTTGCAGGGAACGAATCAGCGATTTATTCAGCGTCTAAAAAAAATGGAGGCTTTTGCCGACCGTCCCCTCTCAGATTACACATTAGATGAGTTGGAAACGCTTTGGCAACAAGCGAAAGCTCAGTTAGCAGCTTCGGGCGAATTAAAAAAGGAACTCTAAATTTTTAAGCTGCTAACTGGGAATCCTGAATGAGGATGCGATACAGTTCTTCTTCCAGCCAGCACTCATCTTCTTCTGCCAGCACCAAGCGTGCCTGCCGCCATATCCCAGCCATCTCTGAATCTGTGTACTTTGAGGTCAGTTTCTCCGATAGCTGTTCCAATGCTCTTGCATTCCGAGCGATCGCGATTGATGCCATTCTCCAGGAATCCCATCCGTTTTGTGAAACTGCACTCATTTTCTGAAACCCATTTCCTGATTGTTCTTTACCTAACTTAGAGGTCATTGGATTCGATTATCTTCCGTTAAAATACTGAAACCGTGTAACTTCATATACTCTTCACAGGCAAAGGATACTTATATGAATTTGCGATGAAATTTACGACCCGCGCCTTTAGCGGTTTGAGTCCTCAGCACCAAGAAGAAGGCGAACATTGCGCTTGCAGTGTTCGCTCCTTTTGAAACTACAGGTTGGATGAAGAAAATTTCCGAAATTTAGAACCGATAGCGCTTTTCAGTTGGGTGGAATATATTGCGGTTCTAAGGTTTGGTAGCGGTATGGCACAAACACGCCCTCATAGATGTGCCGGTCTAAATCAAAAATATCATCGCCGCCAGCGACACTCAAAGAGTGTCGCTGGCGATTGATGCATTATTCCCTGACCCATCTCCGCTTAAATATTGAGCGAGAAACTTGTCAATGGCTTTGATAATTTTTTCCCCCTCAAGTCTATCGGGAGCTTCTTGGGATATATCCCTGTCTAAGGTATCTAGCTGCTGATTTTCTATCAACTGCTCTTCTTTTAGCGGACATTTGCCTAGATCAAGTGACAATTCCTCAAGCGAGTTCTCAAGCGATCGCAAACTTTCTACTAAGTCTAACTGCAATCGATCTATCATTTGCAGACGAGTCTCTACGTCTGACTGCGCTTGCACAAGCGCGTCGAAATACTCTAATGAATCTAAGGGCAACTCTATCGCGGGAAGGCGTTCATCTAAATCAATGTCTAAATCAATGTCTAACAGCTCGACCGGAACACTTCTATTTGAATTAGCGCATAACTGCTGCGACTTTTGGCACTTTTCAGCACTATTAGCCAACAATTGCTGTAATTTTTGACGGGTTTTAGGCAAATTAGCTAGCAACTGCTGTGATTTTTGGCGCTCTTTAGCGCCATCAGCTCGTAACTGCTGCGCTTTTTGGTACTCTTGAGCCAAATAAAGCCGCAACTGTTGTCTTGAGTGCAACTGTTGAGCTGCGGGTGGGCTAGCAGAAAATAACAGTTTTTCTTGATGTATATTCATAGTAAGTTAGATTTTGTAATTTTTTTGAAAATTTTATTTTCATACTACTTATATATTTTACCAACAGCAATTAAGATTTTATTAAACTTAGCTAAAATAAAGCGAATAAATTTAGTTGATAAATCAATTAAAAAGTAGCAAACCTATCTCTAGCCTTAGGTTCATCCGATTTAAACTCAGGCATCCCATCTATTAGAATTTAAACAGAAGCCACATTTTGCTAAACTTTGGCTTGAACGTAGGCGTTTGATTCAGAGCCATGACTTCCCAGATTGCTTCCATGACCTTAAGTGCGATCGCTCAAAAAACTTGTCAAGCAGCGCGAAGCTTGGCAGTTCTGTCCACAGAGGCGAAAAACCAAGCGATTGAAGCGATCGCGCGATCGCTAGAAGCCGCAACACCAGAGATTGTGGCGGCGAATGCAGCGGATTGTAAGGCAGCGGAGGCGGCAGGAATCCCCAAACCGCTTTACGCCCGCTTGAAGTTAGATGAAACAAAACTAAAAACAGCGATCGCCGGAGTGCGAGATGTGGGGCGGCTGCCCGATCCCGTGGGCGCGGTGCAGGTTCACAGGGAACTCGATGAGGGATTAATCCTCAAGCGCGTCACCTGTCCTCTAGGCGTCCTGGGAGTGATTTTTGAAGCGCGTCCCGATGCAGTGATGCAAATTTCTACCCTTGCTATCAAATCTGGCAACGGTGTCATCCTCAAAGGCGGACAGGAAGCGGTACGTTCTTGTGAAGCACTGGTGAAAGCCATTCGCCAGGGATTAGCGAAGACTGAAGTTAACCCAGATGTGGTGCAGTTGCTAACAACCAGAGAGGAAACCTTAGAACTGCTGAAATTAGATCAATATGTGGATTTGATTATTCCCAGAGGTTCTAACTCATTTGTCCGCTTTGTGCAGGAAAATACTCGCATTCCTGTTTTAGGTCATGCGGAAGGGATTTGTCACGTCTATGTGGACAAAGCAGCGGATCTGCAAAAAGCGATCTCGATTACTGTAGATGCCAAAACCCACTACCCAGCCGCTTGCAACGCTTTAGAGACTCTGCTAGTGCATCGCGCGATCGCATCGGAATTTTTACCGCAAGTTGCGAATACTTTGCAAGAAAAAAAAGTAGAATTGCGAGGCGATGAAAGCACCTGCGAAATTCTGAAGATTACACAGGCGGCAGAAGCCGACTGGGCGATAGAATATAGCGATTTGATTCTCTCAATCAAAATTGTGGATTCTCTCTCAGAAGCCATTGACCATATTAATACCTACGGTTCTCGGCATACTGATGCCATCGTGACAGAAGATGCTGCTGCTGCCAGTAATTTTCTGGCACAAGTCAATGCCGCTGGAGTGTTTCATAACTGTTCAACTCGCTTTGCCGATGGCTTCCGCTACGGATTGGGCGCAGAAGTGGGAATCAGTACCCAAATGATGCCTCCTCGCGGGCCTGTAGGCTTAGAAGGACTGGTGACATACAAATATCAAATTGCTGGCGATGGACACATTGCCGCCACATACAGCGGTGCAGATGCCAAACCCTTCACCCATCGAGATTTGTAAAAACTCGATCTAGGTGTAGTACGAATATCTGGCGAGAGTTTTCGTAGGTCTAAAGTCAGTCATTGGGAGCATCTCCATTATGAAATTTACAGAGAAACTCTCTTAATTTTCTTAATTTTCCCACCTCCCAAAACCAGCACGGGGAAAGTCAGGGATGAATTTTTTCGACAGAAGGCAAGAAAAATTTTATTCACGAGCGCTGGGGTAGGTTTTAAAGTAGGATTGATGTTTTTAAAAACATTGGGAGGCTTACCTAGTAATCGCTAATTCTGGCATTGGGAAGGGACAATTCAGGAATCTTTGAACTAAAAAAGGAGCCATGTCTATGAACTCACAACCATCACTTTACGAGCGTCTGGGCGGTGTTTACAATATTGCAGCCGTAGTCGATGATTTCATTGACAGAATCATGGTTGACCCAAAATTAAATGCGAATCCTCTCGTAGATGAAGCACATCATCGAGTATCAAAAGCAGGTTTTAAGTATCTTGTGACGGAAATGGTTTGCTGGGCGACAGGTGGCCCACAACAATATACGGGTCGTTCAATGCACGATTCTCATGTTCATCTGAAAATCTCTCCTGAAGAGTGGGAGGTTTTTTTGGCGGATTTTCAACAAAGTTTGGATAAGTTTGAAGTTCCTCAGACAGAGCAAAAAGAGCTATTTGATATCGTTGCTAGCACTCGCCAAGATATTGTTGAATAAAGGAAATAGCCATTAGTTAAATCTTTTTTTGTTTCAGTCCAGCTAATAAATAGCAGCATGACTATCGAGAAAAAAAGTTGGTTTGCAATGGCTTTACGGTTGCAGGGTTCAGTCGTACCGACTATTTTCCCCCGCGTTCTTTTGTGTGGAGGGTTTGGTTTTTTAATTTCTATCCTCTATTATCTTAAGTTGCCGATATCTGGAAATGTTTTAGATAATTTGGTTACTAATGTTGTTTACAATCTAGTCCTAGGTTTATTATTAGTTTTTCGGACAAATACGGCTTACGAGCGATTCTGGGAAGGGCGCAAATCCTGGGGGGTTTTAGTGGTGAACGTCCGCAATTTAGCGCGGCAAATTCAGGTATCGGTTCCGGAAGCAGAACCGATAGATAGAGAGAATAAAGCATCAGTAATGCGGTTACTGGGGGCTTTTGCGATCGCGACTAAGTTGCAGTTACGACAAGAGCCTTTAAACGACGAGTTAGAAATGGTAACTCCATCCCAATTTATCCAACTTAAAAATGTTAAAAATCCCCCACTAAAAATTGCACTTTGGATTGGAGATTACCTACAGCAGCAACACGAGCGGAACTACTTAAATAACAATCAGTTAGCTGCAATGAATGGATTGCTAGATCAAATAGTAGAAGCTTTAACCAGCTGCGAACGCATTTTAGAAACACCCATTCCTTTAGCTTATGCGATTTACCTAAAGCGACTGTTGCTGATCTATGGGTTTGCGCTGCCATTTCAAATTGTCGATAGTTCCGGCTGGTGGACAGGGCTAGTTGTCGGTATAATTAGCTTTATTTTATTTGGCATTGAAGAAATTGGCAATGAAATTGAAAATCCTTTCGGACGCAATCCGAATGATTTGCCATTAGATGAGATTTGCACCACAATGATTGAGAATCTTGAAGATTTAACAAAGGTACAAGAGGAGAATTTGGGAGAAGTTTTGGCTTCTCAGGTTTGAAGTAGAAAGGAAATTAAAGTTTTTGAGAAAATGGATAGCATTCAGCTAACAGGAATTCGCTGTTATGGCTACACTGGCTACTTACCAGAAGAGCAGGTATTAGGGCAATGGTTTGAAGTGGACTTGACTTTGTGGCTAGATTTGGCACCAGCAGGCATCAGCGACGCAATAGAAGACACTCTAGATTACCGCCAGGTAATTTCGACAGTGAAGCATTTGGTGAAAACCGCTAAGTTTGCCCTAGTCGAAAAGTTAATCAGCGCGATCGCAGATGCCATTTTGGAATTCAAGCAAGTGTCACAAGTCCAAGTGCGGTTAACGAAACCGGGCGCACCGATTCCAGACTTTGGTGGCAAAATCACGATTGACATCACGAGAACGAATCAAAAGGGTAAGGGGTAATGGGTCATGAGTAATGGGAAAAAAACCATGAACCCGGATAAATTAGCAATTAGCGATTAGACTTGAGAGCAGTCTTTAGGAGAGAAAAAAAGCGTGACTTTTCGCATTTTGAGTTTTGACGGTGGTGGTATCCGGGGCGTCATTTCGGCAACGATGCTGACAGAGATTGAGAAAATTATCGGTCAGCCCTTAAGTCAATATTTCCAATTAATCGCAGGAACCTCTACCGGGTCAATTTTGGCGGCGTCGATTGCTAGCGATCGCACAGCCCAAGACATCGTAGATGTGTACCAGAACAAAGGAACTCGAATCTTTCCCTACCGAAACCTTTGGTCGGCGCAACGGGTAGGGTTGCTTCTTCAGTATGGACCTTCTGCCCCTAAATACTCAAATAAAGGTTTGATTGACTCTCTCAAAGAAGAATTTAAATACAAAAAACTGTCGGAAATCACTTCAACAAAACTCTTAATTACTGCCTACGACACAATTAACCGAGAACCGATTATTTTTAAAAGCTGGCGCAGAATCTTTGCTGAAATTCCCTTATGGGAAGCGTGCGTCTGTTCTGCCTCCGCCCCAACTTTCTTTCCTGCCTATAGACTAGATAAAAAGGAAGAAGGGATTGCCCAAAGCGGAGAAACAAACTCGATTACTTTAGGGAAAGAAGCCGCAGAAGACAATGGTGATTACAATCAAATGCAGATTGAAATCACTGGTGGGACGGGACGCGGTCAGATTCGTAGCATCCTAGGTTACAGAGGGGCGACTCGGATGGCGATTGTGGATGCGCCGTGGAACGTAGTGCCCAACAATACCTCTGCTTACCGAATTACCAACGTATACTCGGTGATTGACGGCGGTGTTGGGGCAAATAATCCTACAGCTTGCGCGATCGCTGAAGCCCTTCGGTTGGGCTATAAACCCGACGAGATTTCGGTTTTATCTCTCGGTACGGGAAGTCTTACCCGCGCAATTCCGCTTGAAAGTGCCCAACAATGGGGTGCGATTCAGTGGGCACTCCCGATTATTGATGTAATTTTTGATGCTTCGTCAGATATTAATAGTTACATTGCTAAACAGGTTATTGATGACGATAATCGTTACTTGCGCTTGCAATTTAAACTCGATAGCAAGTTGACCGGAAAACGGTTGAGTGACGATATCGATGATGCGAGTCCGGCAAATGTCATGAATCTAATTGAAGCCGCCAAGGTCTACATCAACCAACCACAAGTGCAAAAATCGTTGAGGGATTTCATCAATAGTTAGTAGATTGAGAAGATTAAAAATCATCTTAATTTTTAATTTTGCCTTTTTCAGAGTCTTACCATTGAGGGGTTGCGGCGATTAATGCTCTCGCAGATTCGCTATCGAGCGGCTTGGAAAAGAAGAATCCTTGCCCAGCTTCGCAACGTAGCGATCGCAGTTGTTCCATCTGAGTCGCCGTTTCTACACCTTCTGCGATTACATCTAATCCCAGATGGTGAGCCAGTGTAATAATTGTTTGGACAATCTCAGAATTTTCGCCTTCTGCATCCATCCGGCTAACAAAGGAACGGTCTATCTTTAAGGTATTGAGTGGAAAGCGGTGCAAATAGCTCAAAGAGGAATAGCCGGTTCCGAAGTCATCAATACTGAGTTTAATTCCGGAGTTGCTCAGTTGCTCTAAACTAGCCGTAGCGTCAGCGGCATTTTCCATCACCACACTTTCGGTAATTTCCAGTTTGAGACTTGGCGCTGGTAACTCAGTCTCTTGGAGAATTTGCTGAATTTGCTCGGCTAAATTGGGTTTGGAAAACTGTCTACCCGAAAGATTAACACTCATCGTTAATGGCGCTAAGCCAGGAAATTCTTGTTGCCAAAGCCGCATCTGACGGCAGGCTTCGCGCAGAACCCAAGCGCCTAAGGGGATGATTATCCCTGTTTCTTCGGCGATAGGGATAAAGTCAATTGGGGAAACCAAGCCGCGAAACGGGTGGGACAAGCGCACCAGTGCCTCGAAACCAGTAATTCTGCCAGTCATGAAGCAGACAATGGGCTGATAGTGAAGCAGGAAAGAATGACTCAAAGATGCAGACTGTAGGCGCTTCCCCTTCCCCAAGAGACTAAGTGAAGAGTAGCCAGAAGAATTGACAATTTTTGTGGGAAGCCGGTCTTTGATCTCAGTCCTTGCTAAGGCGTGTCTGAGATCGTTTTCTAACTCTAAGCGAGCCATCGCATGAGTGTGCATAGCGGTGGTAAACACTTCGTAACGGGCCTTGCCTAGTGCTTTGGCCCGATATAAAGCGATGTCTGCGTCACGCAGAACGTCTCCGGGGTAGGGACAAGTTTTGTAAGTGCTTGATGCGCTTTGCTGCTCGATTGCACTTAAGGTAATGCCAATGCTGGCTGTCACGACAACCTCGTGTCTATCTAGGTTGAAAGGCTGCCGGAGGTCTTTTTGGATGCGTTCAGCGATCGCAGTGGGGACACTGATATCTTGAATTTCCTCTAGGAGGATGACGAATTCATCGCCCCCAAGCCGTGCCACAGTATCGCTGCCACACAGAGAGGGTTGCAGACCAGAAGCGACGCTGCTTTGCAGCCGCTCTGCTAACGCAATCAGCAGTTGGTCTCCGATGACGTGACCGAGGCTATCATTGACGACTTTGAAGCGATCGAGATCCAGAAATAAGACGGCAAACAGATATTCTGGTTGTCTTCTGGTTCGCGCGATCGCCTGGGACAGTCGCTCCATAAATAAGGCTCGATTCGGCAAACCTGTCAGCGGATCGTGAAATGCATCATAGATGAGATGTTCCTCAGCCACTTTGCGGTCGGTAATATCCGTCTGCGATCCTGCCATCCGGTAGGCTTTGTCATTGGCATCTCGAATCGCCATTCCTCGACAAAGCATCCATCGGTAGGTTTTATCTTTATGCAACATCCGATATTCTTTCTCGAAGTGGTGAGTCAGTCCTTCCACATGGGCAGCGATCGCGCTTTTGACTCGCTCCAAATCTTCTGGATGTACGCGGTTAAACCACTCCTCCGGGCTATCGCCAATTTCATCCTCCTGGCAACCTAACATCGATTTCCATCGCGGCGAAAAATAGACGGTTTCGGCTTTTAGGTTCCAATCCCACAACCCCTCATTACTCCCGCGAACCGCCAATGCATAGCGCTCTTCGCTTTCCCGCAGCGCCTCTTCCGCTAGCTGACGTTCATTCGCCGTTGCCAAGACATTCGCAACTGCTTGCAAAAAATGAACTTCGTCTTCCGTAAACCGTCGGTGGTTTGGGGTGTGAACGCTCAAAACACCGAACGGGTTCCCCTGACGATGAATAATCACACTCATACCAGCGATTAAACGATGGTTGTGCAGCAGCGGCGTTCCGGAAAAGCGCGTTTCGATCCGGAGGTCTTCCACAATCACTGGCTTCCCTGTCAGCAAGGTATATCCTTCCTGAGAACGATCGTGGGCACCAATGATTGCCGAACCCACCAGCCCTTCCTGCCAACCAACGCCCGCCCGCATGAAGAAAGCATTGCCTCCCGGCATCAGTTCCATAACCTGGCAATAGGGCACTTCCAGGGTTTGGGCAACCAGCTTCACTGCTTCTTGCATCAGCGCATCTAGATTGGTGCCAGAGAGCGCCCCTTGCCCCAGTTGAGCCACTGCTGCTGAGGCCCGCGCATGGGATTTTAGTTCATACTCAGCAGCTTTGCGATCGCTAATATCTCGTTGCACCGCTAGCAGATGGGTAAACCAACCCGTACTATCTGCCAGGGGTAAGATATTCAGTTCTACCCAAAAATCGGAACCGTCTTTGCGGTAGTTAATCAACTCAACTCTGACCGGCTCCCATCGTGACAAAGCTTGACGAATTTTATCGAGTTGCGATCGCTGAGTTTTAGATCCTTGCAATAAGCGGGGAGTCTTGCCGATTACCTCTTCCGGCTGATAGCCGGTCATCTTGGTAAAGGCATTATTCACATAGACAATTCTGGGGCCAAGTGGTTCTTCCAATGGCTCGGCTTCCGTAATTACAATCGCGTCATTCGCATTGACAACAACGGATTCTAGTAGGCGCAGGCGCTCCTCTGAGAGCGTAAAAAAGCGCTCCGGCTGTTTGTCCCCTCGTGGGTGCGGTTGAGGGGCATGGGTCAAACGGTTCAAACCACGGCGTAATTCTTGTTGAGCCGCAACCTGACGAGCGATGATTCGTAGTGCTTCGGATTGTTTTGAGCTAATCTGACGCGGCACTAAGCTTATCTTCTTATTAATGATACGAGGGTAATAATTCGTATCCAGCTTAACTGCTTGATTAGCAGACCATTTTGGTTCGATCATTCATAAATGCTTTCGACAGGTTGGACACAGTAGGATGCAAACCCGTTTTATTAACCTTTGTTTTCTTATTTTGCCTTTTTTTTAAGGATCATTTTAATTTCTTAATGCTTCTCAATCCTCCGGGGAGGGATAACCGTGTTGTAGGCAAGCAGATACCCTACAAACAGCAAAAGGCAAGGGAATCGTCCCTTGCCTTTTTGTGCTTCCAAACTGAATCCTTTTTCCAGAAAATTTGCCTTTTACCTTGATGCTGGTTCAGCTTTCCTTTTAAGATTCGGTTTCGATGGGGAAAAATAGCATATTGTCGGGTTCAAATCTCCAGGATATTCCTTCTGGATCTCGGCCCTGGCTCCAATCTGCGAAGTATGGCTCACTTCTGCGTTTGTAAATGGTACTGGAATGAACATCCAGCCGCCTTGCAAGTTCGGATTGGATCAGCGCTTTAGAAGCCCTCTGTTCGTCAGTGGGTTCGTTTTCAGGTTCCTCAAACTCCTCGTCATCCGCTGATTCCTGTGGTTGCTGCTCTTTGCGGGCAGGTGCCACAGCTTCTGGAGCATCATTGACATAAGATTGACTAGAAGGTTCGCTATCGTCAAAGATGCTACCTAAAGTGTTCGCAGTAATAAAGTAATACACTTTGCCTTTGTCTTGATAGTCAAGGGCGCGTGCCCCAAATTCTTGGGCTTTTGTATCTAAGTACCGCTGCGCTGCCGCTCCAGAGAGATTTGCTTTCATTGACAAGTCGAGTGCTGTAACGCGCCCTTGGGTTTCCTGAATTAGCTGATGGAAAAAAGGATTGACTTGCTGGCTCCACTTTTGCCATTGATAGTTTTGCCAAAGCTTTAAACAGATGCCCACCAACCCCAGTGCCAGCACTACAGGCCATGCTACAAACAGGAAGGCGATCGCAAACGCCAGTGGCAAGAGGACAACCAGAAAACCACTGGCATTATTATTTATTGTTTTTCCAGCCATGCTGCTTCCCTTATGAATTTACTTAGTCTTGATATCGCCATAACTGCCGTTGTGGCATAACAATCTAATCTTTGCAAAGAAAGGGCGATCGCGGCAAAAGTAATCGGCAAACGAGCAAAAGTTAAAAAGCAAAAGCTATACAAAAGGCAAAAGTAGGCAAAATCTGGCTTAGAGAGTGTCTTGGAACCCCAGCCCCAACCCCTCCCCGCAAGCGAGGAGGGGAGCCGGAGCCAGCCGCAGGCGATCGCAAGGTGGGGTTCCAGAGTATTTTGGGTAATCAGCCGGATTTAGATAAGAGTGAGGAGAGAGAACATAATGTCAATTTCCGAACTACTCTAATCTGACACTTTTAAAGTAGAAGAAGCCGAGCGTCCAAACTCTTCTGGGGCATACTGTAGATGGGCTTCTGCACCAGGCCAAAGGAAGGTGCCTGGAGTCACGGAACGGACGAGGTAGTGCAGGGAGTAGACCCCGGCTTCCAAGCGATCGCTATATGCAACAATGCGATCGCGATAAATCGTCTTGAAGCCAAAGTTATCTTCTTTTGCCTGTAATGCAGCCGTAGAAGTTTGGAAACTCGCATCGACTGCCTCAAACCCGGCTGGGAGCGGATCGGTAATGACCACACGATTTACCGGACGATCGGTAATAATCTCCAAACCAATATCAAACACCTGACCGCTTTTCACCGTCAACGGCTCATCAGAAGCGTAAAGGCTGAGCTTTCGCAACACCTTTTCTTCATTGGCAGGACGGATTTCTCGCGTTACCCGTAAGCCGTTAAATCTTCCCGGTTGATTTCCCTGTAAGCGGTAGCGATAGGCAACCAAGTAGTGCAGCGTACCTTGACCCGATTTTTGCACAATCAGATCGTGGCGATCGCGTGGTAACTGGGTCATCGGCACCTTAAGATCCTGGCTGGGGTTGGCGTATCCTTTAAATTGCGCCGCTGTCAATTTTTTGCCAGCCAGTTTCACTGTTGCGCCAAAGTTAGGCGGAGTTGGCTGTGTCTGACTATATTCCACTAAAGCAGTGAGTGCTTGAGCGTTGTCATAGGTATTCTGCCAAGTGCCGTTTCGTCGCAGTGTCAGGAGACTTTGCAACAACCGATCCAGGATTTCTGGGTTAGTCTTTTGCGCGATCGCAAGGCGCAAAGCTTGAGCTTGCGCTGTTGTTGACGAGTTGAGCCAAGATAAACCTTGGGGTAAATTTACCGTAGCAGTGCGACCCGTTTGATAAATATTCTGCTGGAATTGCTTCGCTAGAGTTTGAGATTCTTCTTGCCACTCTGGGAACTGAGACAGGTAACGCGCCAGCTTAATCTGCGTAACCGGATCGAATTGACTGCGCTGTGCGTAGATGTCTGCAAGAAAGTCATTGCGCTTTTCTCCCAGTTCCGCCAACGCAGACAGTGCTTCTAGTCGCACCTGATTCTTGCAGAGTGGCTGCTTACAAAAATCATATTGACCGGGATCTGCAAGAATTTTCTTCAAGTAAGTCGTCAAGCGAGACACCATTCTCGGTTCCACCGTCAGTCCCGCTTTCGAGGCTCTTGCCAAAGCTTGAGCTGCGTAAGGAGATACTAACGGATCGGACTTCTGTTGACCAGGCCAAGCAGCGAATCCACCATCCGGTTGCTGGAGTTTTTGCAGGTGTTCTAGAGATTGGTTCGCTTGTTGAGTCGGGTTGAATTGTGCAAAGGTTTGACCGTATTTTTGAGAAAGCGTTTGCAAGCTGGATGCGATCGCTAATTGACTCGCCGCCGGTTCCAAGAATGGCAATTGCTCATCCTGCAATACTTGACGCGCTGGTGCGGTAATTTCCGGTATCAGCGTACTGGCAAGGGAAATCTCCAAACCTCCCGCATCAGGGACAACCTTTTTATCCACATTTAGGGGAATCTTCACCTGATTCGTAGTTGTACCGCTTTCAACGACTTGTTCGGTAATCTCTAGCGCTTTCACCTCCAAAGGCACTTCAAAGGCATCAGCGGTTCCATTCAACTGAGTGATAAACTTCACCTGAGATTTACCCGCACTTCCCGCCACGATGGGAAAGCGATAAGCACGAGTACCAGATTCTGCTTTGGTTTGCAGATTGGCAGGTTTATTCTCTGCAAACTGAAGCGAACCGTTCGCCACACCATTAATTGCCAGATTTCCTGCTTGCTGGGTATTGTTTGTCACCGATAAGCCAGCTTCCAAGCGATCGCCCGGACGTGCAAACTGCGGCAATATAGGGTTAGACAGCAACGGTTTCGTGGTGATAAATGTCGCCTCGCCGTTACCAAAGTGCAAATTCCCATCGGTAGCAACTGCCATCACCCGCCACGTTGTTAAGTCATCGGGTAACTTAAATGTCACCTCTGCCTTCCCTGTTGCGTCTGTGAGAACAGAGCCGTTGTAGTAAGCTAAAGCTTGGAAATCCTTGCGGGTGCGGGTATTCGCTGCTCCTGCTGATTGTCCCCCGCCATAACCCCAACCTTTCGGTTTCGTCATTGAGGTTGGTTGCACCACCACATTTGGACGATTATCGCTAAATCGAGTTGAAATCGGCTGCTCTGCATAAACAGTCTGCACCAAATCCGGCGGACGATAACCGCTGAGTTGCAGCACCGCTTCATTTACCGCCATGACGGTAAACTGTCCTTGTGCTGGGTTGCCTTGTGCATCCTTCAGTTCTAGTTGTACGGTTTCTGGAACACCCGGTTCTAGTTGCGTTTGAATTGGGGTAACTTGGACTTTCAAATACTTATCATCCAAGTTGGTTTTAAAAGGAGCAAACCCAATCCGCACCAAGTTTTCCAAGCTTCCGGGTTCCACTTGACTTAGGGGAACGCCTTGGCGAACTAATACCGCCTCTACTGCGGCATTAGGCAGCATTTCCGGCGTTACTTGGAATTGAATCTGCGGCGCACCCCCTTTGACTTTGGTAATTGTCTTGTACAGGGGTTTGTCGCGGACAACGGCAAAATATAACTCGGCTTCCGGATAAGGAGATTGAATTAAAGCGGTAGCCGTTTCACCCGGTTTATAGGTGTCTTTGTCGAGTTTGACTTCCAAGCGATCGCGATCGCTTTCTCCCCAACTTACCGCATTGCCACCAGTCGCCCAAATCTGCAAATCGGTTGCGGTAACTTCATCCTTAGTGTTTGCAAAGTTTGCTCGAATCCGGTAAGAACCCGATTCTGGAGGTGTGAGAGAGACAGATTGAGGACTGGTTCCAGATTTTACTTCTGTCTGTGCAACTGTCTTATATTCGACCTGATTTTTAGCGGTATTACTGCCTTCTACCACCCGCGTGACGCTGCTATATTTCATCTGTTGCAGTTCCACGCGCACCCGTTGTCCTTCCATCACCTTGCCGGTAGGATCGGTAACGATAACTTGGACGGGAAACTCTTTACCAGCATCCGCAACGAAATTGGATTGTAACCCGATTAAGCGATCGCTGGGCAATACCGTAAACGTCTTAGAATCCGATACTGACAAATTCGACACATCCGCGACTTGCACATCTACCCGATACGTCATCGGGTAAGGCAAATCCTTGGCTATCTTGACAATTTGGCTGCTCTTCCCACTACCATCTAATACCTGATTGGATTGCAACACATCGCTGGCAACAGTCGGACTCTCCTCAGGCCAAAACCACTGTCGCCCAAAAGAAAATTGCTCCCACCCTTTCGGTTTAAAATCAGCTTGCGATCGCGTGACGTAATATTGAGCCTTCCCGCCTTCCACAGGCGCACCAAACAGATAATTGCTAGTGGATTTCGCTTCAACTTGCTGGTCTTTTAGAGCAAATTCTTTATCTAGATTTAGCTCAACCTTAAAATTAGGCGGTTTAAACTCGGCAACGCGAAAGTCACCCAAAACTTCTACACCACTTTTGCCTTTCGCTTGAATCGAATAATAGCCAAGCGGTTGATTAGCCTTAAACGGCACTTCTAGAGAAAAACTTCCAAATTCATTGGTTGTTTGAGTACCTAAATCCGTTTTTTGACCATCTGGATTTAAGAGAGTGACTTTATAACTAGAATTTTTGTCCTGCTGGATATTTCCATTTTGTAAGTAGTAGGCAAAACCCGTAAACGATGCTTTTTCCCCTGGCTGGTAAAGCTGTCTATCCGAGAAGATAACCCCCCGCGATACTGGCTTCTCATCATCCCATCCAGCATCAACACCATAGCCATAAGCACCGCTATATTCTTCCGTGCGGACAAATGCCCAATCTTGATTTTCGCGAGCAATTACGAGCAACTTAGGCCCTTGTTCAAATCCAGAATTAGATTTTGTGCATTGCTGCATATCCTCACGACGCAACAGTAATGTCCCCGCTTCATCCGTTTTCCCTGATGCACAAGGTACAGGTTGAGGACGAGATTTTGCCTCCAATTTTGATTCATAAATCTCGACAGGTGCAGATGCTACGGGAGAACCATCTGAGAGGTGATGCACGCGAATCAATCCCGAATCAGGGAACCACTGTGCAAACACTCCTAAATTAGTCAATTCGACCATTCCATAAGTCGTCGGTTCGCGCCATTGTTGCTTACCATTTTCTTCATAACGATTAGTTCGCGCCTGAACCCCATAAGCTAACATTCCCGTAGCAGTACCCAGTTTTTCCCGGATGGGAACAGTCGCATCAACTAATTGATTTTTCTTACCCGATACCTTGACACTTTGCCAAGAACTGGGATTCGGTAATAAATCGTTTCCATCACCTCTGGGATAAGCGGAATCTACATAAACTAAATCTGTCGGCTGCAATACCCGATAAGCCGCTTTATATTTCGATTCCGGTAAGTTTACAGTAGAAATATTCAAATTCAAATCGTTACCCGATGGGAAAATATTTAGATTGGATGGTACCCAAATATCTCCAGCTACATCGCCCGTTTCGTATTTCAGCGTAACTGGCTTCTCCAATGTTTGCCCAAACTTATCCTTGAGTTTTTTACCGACAGTAATTGTATAAGTAGTGGCAGGTTCTAATGCCCAAGGATTGAGATTAACAAGACTTTCTCCATCAGGAACTTGAACCAGTTTAATAGCTTCTTTTGGCGCAGGAGTTACAGTAATATTCTCAATCGCTGAATCTGCGTCAAGCCCGTTATTAAATTGCAGTTGAGGGCTTCCTTTCACAAACCGACCATAAGTCCCTCCGGCATCGGGTACTCCGTAATATTTAATTATCAGTAATTTCAAAGGTGAATAAGTAGCTAGCTGACTAACATAAGATATCTCGCTGGGCAGATTCCCCCGAGTAGGAAGCAAACCCGGAGAAAATTCTAAGCGGTAACGAGTCGCTTTTTCTAAAGTCTGCTGCGGTACTAAATTATATGTCCAGTTGCGGGTTGAATGGTCAAGTTTCTCCTGTGGCTGTTCATTCTCTGAGGGTGTCTCTTTTTTTTCTAAGTCAACTTTCAGCCGTATATCCTTCTGTTTTCCTTCCGGAACTAGCTTCAAATGCTCTTGGACTGAAGCGATATCCAGTTCTACATTTGAGTTAAATTTTAGAGTTGGCTTTAGAGCGATCGCTTGATTATCAGGATTTTCAGGATTAGTAGTCGGTAAATTAGTTAGTTTAATCGGTTCGGTATTGAAAGTCCACGCTAAATCTTTATCCAGACGATGATTTTTTAGATCCGCCAAACCAGCTTTCAGAGTGACTCTGACTCGCGTTGCTTTCGGCAATGCTTTATCGGCTTGAAATCCCACCATTCGCGGCGTCAAAAATCGAAATTGCCCTGGTAGCGGCGGCAAAATCTCAAACTGTTTCAGCTTTTGCTGTTGATCGGGGCTATCAAGACTCTCAACAGGAATTAAAGCATCTTTAAATCGGATGCGGATCTGCGCTAAAGGTTCAACCTCACCAGTCGGGCTAATTTCCTCAATCCAGTCCGGTAGTTGCGGCGTCGCTAGAGAGGGAACTGCTGGAAGTGGTTCATTTCCAGAGAGATTAATCACGCCACATCCGGCTATCCCCAGTACGAATGCTACGACAACCAGAAACCGCATCCAAATTCTCACGATTGTGCCTATCTGTTGAAAGGATTTATCTGTACTATCCTGTGCAAGAAGGGAAGAAAGCGAATCTGTATCAGGAATTGAAACTGGCATAACTTTTTCCCTCATTGCAGGTAATTCATCGGAGGGTAAACCACAAGAGTTATCCCTACATGACCCACTAACAAGAGGTCTACATTTCAACTACTCAGTCTTCCGGGTAGGAGAATCATTACGCTTAAAATCTTTACTTTATGCTGAGCTAACGCTACTCACACTCGGCTAAACTCCAGGCAACAAGTCTATGTGCGTTGTCCCGGTGAGCCTGTATGGATGCCTGAGATTGGCTTGGGAATTGGACAGGGACGAGGCACTTACGAGGGATGGACGCGGGAATGGTTGTACTGGTAAGACTCTGAGGGAAAAAGATATTCTTCTCCAGAAGAGCAAGCTGAACAAGCACAACAACAGCTTGATGCCCTAATTGCCAAGTTACGACAAAAGGGAATAGACCCTGATAATTTTTAAGTTTGGTAAGGTTAGCAGTGCCTACCCTAGTATTATGAATGACTGTAGATTGATGAGCTATTTCCTTGTATTGTTAATTTAATATTCGTCAGGACTACAGTAATTTCGGGTAATTTGGTCATATAAATTGAAAATATTTTTAGCTATTTCTTCCGCTTTTTCATCAGTCATTACTTTGGTCGTTGACTCAATATTACGTTCTGCTCCAAAAGGTTCTTCTTTTAGCATTTCTTCACGTATTTTACTGAATTCTTCTTTCAATTCTTCCGGAAAATCTTTAACTTGAAGCGCCGATAAATATGCCCGAAAAGCTCGGCTCAGTCTTTCCTGTAGTTTGTCTTGCGTTGAAGCCAAGTATTCTACAGCATTTCCCAGTCTTTCCCAAGTGTTATGTGTTGCCATAGTATTCACTCCATACTTACACTATATGCCAAATACCAACTAGCAGTTTCAAGTAACGCTGCCTAGCTCGAGATTGGTGCTGTTTCTGACATCCATCGCGGTTCCATCCTATTTAGCTAATTCCCGTAAGGCATTGTGGTAGTTTTTGCGTGTTTCTGCAAAGGATTGGATCGCTGCTTCAAAATCAGGATCGTAAGCAGTTATTTGAAACCCATCGGCCGTTTCTGTCAAAAAAACAGTATCTCCCTCGTTGACATTCAGTTTCTGCAATACTTCTTTAGGCAACGTTGCTCCCAAAGAATTGCCAATCCGTCGAATCTTGATGACGTGCATACTATCACCTTTTGATTAGATAGTAGTTACGTATGTTATAACACTGTATTGCCATAGGTCATCTCCTTATTCAGCGATAAAGGTCTTGGTAAATTTTACTAATGCAAAAGTGCGATCGCGTCTATCCAAATCGCTCCAATCTTCTAAAGACGCGATCACATCTATCCACAAAATAGTTAAACAGGCGAGACGGACGCACTTTGAAGGTTGGTAGCGTTCTTATCTTTTTTCAATTGTGCTTCGATTGCATCGCAGGCAACTTTAACCCCGTTTTCTGCTCGTACCTTATTGCCAACTTCTGTAGCTTTAGCCTGGTAACGAGGTTCGCGCAACAGGCGATCGAGTTCCTTAGCCGCACGGGAAGCAGTGTAGCGATCGCGATCGATAGTCCGTCCGACTCCTAAACGAGTAATGCGTGCTGCATTGTCTGGTTGGTCGTTACTAAAGGGTACGACCAACATCGGGCGACCGGAACGCAACACCTGTGCGGTTGTGCCCACGCCTCCTTGATGCACAATCGCAGCAGCCCGGGGAAACAGTTCCGAGTAGGGAGCGTAGTCAAAAATACCAATATCTTTAGATTGCAACTCTTTTGGCAGGGAGGGGTTATTGTTGCCAACTAGCAATACAGCCCGATAGCCTAACTTTAAGGCAGCTTTGGCACTTTCGAGGTAAAACTTGTCAGCAACCCACACGGCGGAACTTCCCAAAGTAAAGACAATTGGCGGTTCTCCCGCATCCAAAAATGACGACAATTCCGGAGATAGACCAGCGTTGCCATTGCGATCGTAGAAAGTAAATCCGGTAATGCAAGTCTGCTTTGGCCAGTCGGGTTGAGGAGTTGCGAGAGCTTCTGAAAATAAAGCCAGCACTAAGTCGGGGGAGTTCATCCCTTTAAACATAGAATCGGCAAGGGGAGATAAACCAAGCTGCGCCCGTAATTGTCGCAGGGGTTCATCCCACGAGCTGAAACGATTTTTGGCAAGGCGGATGAGCGATCCATTAAACCTAGGGCCAAGTATGCGTAAATTCAGCCAACTGAGGAAAGTCGCCACCACTGGGGGATCGTAGGCGGAGAGGAACGACATTGGAGACAGTACGCTGGAAACCCAACGAATTCCTGTTTTCTCAACAACGGACGTTCCTGCGAAGCTGAGGGGGTGCGTCACCAACAGGTCAGCACCGCGCACTGCCGACATCAGATCCTCATAAGTTTCTTGGACATAAGGTAAGATTGCTTGGCGAAAGACGTATTCTGTACCGTTTTGCTTGTCCATGATCTGACGCACAAGTTCTCGTTGCTGTTCAACGTCTGTGGGCAAGTCGGGACGGACTGGGTGGAACTCAAGACCAGCCGCTTCAATTTTGTTACGGTAGAACCCCGCTGTGGCAATGACTGCTTGATGCCCGCGTGCCTTTAATTCTAGGGCGATCGCTATATAAGGATGCAAATCGCCTAGCGAACCAAAAGTGTGTAGAACAATCTTCATAATGGCTACCGTATTGTTTTATAGATAAGTTACTTGTATTACTACAAAACTACGGCGGTTTAAGGGTACTTGCTTCATCCGATTGGCTGACCCTAGTGGGTGATTAGGAAGAATTACCCATCATTCTCTTGAGGTGGAAGCGTACCATCTGCCAGTTTCAAGCGCTTAGAGGGAAGATGCGATCGCGCATCCCCTAAAAACACCTTCATCCGGTAAAGGCGATCGCCACAATGAAGATAAGGGGGTAAGTCTTCGTTGGCTAAAGGGTTAAATGATGAGAGAACCCAAGCAGGGGCAAATCCAAATTCAGCAACTATTGTGGCGTTGGGGAAGAAACCAGAAATTTCGCGGATTCTTAGCGTTGGTGTTGCTGGGATTGAGCGTGCGATCGCTTCCTTATCTGGCACCCGTTCGCGCCAAAGATATTGCCCAGGATACGCAAGCGATAGAATTTAGCGATCGCAATGGACTTCCTTTAGGAAGGTTGCTGACCCGCGACCAAGAGCATACCGCTGTGGTGCCGCTGAATCAAGTTTCGCCCCACTTTATCAACGCGATTCTAGCTGCTGAAGATGGCTCATATTATCATCACGGGGCGCTGGATCTGAAAGCTGTAGCGCGATCGCTTAAAGATTCCATCCAGGCAAGAAGAGTTACCTCTGGTGCGTCTACGATTACGATGCAACTGGCGCGGATGTTAGACCCCGTTCCCCGCACCTTACCGGGCAAGTTGCGTGAAATTTGGCTATCTTGGCGCATCGCAGCAGGTATGAATAAAGATGCAATCCTCTCTTCCTATATCAATCGCCTGCCAATGGGGGGGAATATCTATGGCTTAGAAGCCGCTTCTCGTAACTATTTCGATATTCCTGCCAGCGAACTCAATCTTGCCCAAGCGAGTCTTCTCGCCGCCGTTCCGAATAATCCCACTTATTTCAATCCCTACGATCATTGGAAACGCCTCAAAAAGCGGCAGATTTATGTCCTGAATCGCATGGTTGAAGATGGTTATATTACTCGCACGCAAGCAGATCGAGCCTATAAAGAAGAGATTTCCCTAGCACCGAGACAACAGGGAATTATTGCCGCCCCTCATTTTTTATTTTGGGTATCTAATCAACTATCTAATTCTTCAATTCAAAATCCAAAATCTTCTAGCACCCTACAAAACGCTATCCCGAATCGGATGTCCCAGATCCGCACCAGTATCGATCGCCCTTTGCAGCAATTTGTGGAAGCGCAAGTGCAGCAAGTGATTCGTACCCTCACCCCCAATAATGTCCATCACGCAGCTGCCTTAGTCATTGACAACCACACGGGGGAAGTTTTGGCTTATGTGGGTTCTCCCGATTACTTTAATGAACCCCAACTCGGTCGCAACGACGGGGTACAGGCATTGCGCCAACCCGGTTCTACCTTGAAGCCTTTTTTATATGAATTTGCCCTACAAAATCGCACAATTCGTCCGAATACTATCTTGGCGGATGTGCCAACTCATTACGCGATTCCCGGTGCAAAACTCTATAGTCCTACAGACTATGATGAAACTTTTTTAGGGCCAGTACGAGTTCGCGTCGCTTTAGCAAATTCCCTGAATGTTCCGGCGGTGCGGGTATTAGAAAAAGTCGGTGTGCAAAATTTTCTAAATCATCTGCATCAATTAGGGTTTGAGCATTTGAATCGGTCGCCCGAACATTACGGATTGGGGTTAATTTTGGGTAGCGGTGAAGTCAGTTTATGGGAGTTGACGAGGGCGTATGTTACTTTAGCAAGACGTGGAGAAGCCACACCGCTAGTCACCACATTCTCCAACCCGCCATCTGCCAACCGCAAACCTTCCAAGCTGCAACCTTCTAACCCTTCCACCTGGGGATTGATTGCGGATATGTTGAGCGATCGCCATGCTCGTGCGAGTGCCTTTGGGGTAGACTCGGTGCTAGCTTTACCATTCCCCGCAGCAGTTAAAACAGGCACTTCCTCGGATTTTCGAGATACTTGGACGGTTGGATTTACCACCGACTACACCGTAGCCGTTTGGGTGGGCAATTTTAACGGCGATCCTATGCGGCAGGTTTCGGGGGTGACAGGTGCAGCACCCCTCTGGAATCGCATCATGTTACACCTCCATCAGAATCGAGAACCCGCCACCTTTCCCCCTCCAGAAAATCTCGTGCAACGCCCAATCTGTGTGATTTCTGGCTTACGCCCTACCCCAGATTGCCCCTCAGTAGTGCAAGAATATTTTTACGCAGAAGATATTAGCGATTATGAGCGTCAGTCAGGTACTGCGAAGTTGCCTCCAGAGTACGATGAGTGGTTAGCAAGGCAGCATCAACCAAGTTTTGTCTCTAGTGGCGTTAAGATTTTGTCTCCTCACAATGGCGATGTTTTCTTGTTGCACCCAAGTGAAAAAACGAATCCCAAAGGTACAGAGAATGCACAGACAGAAATGCAGCAACTAGAGTTTAAAGTAGCTGGAACGCTCAGCCAGTCTGTAGAGTGGTGGTTAAATGGCGAAAAGCTGGCAACGCAACCATCGAATTCGCTATTTTGGTCGCTGCGCCCCGGTCAGTGGACTTTGCAAGTCAAAAGTGGGGAAATGACTGATACGGTAAGTTTCCAAGTGCAGTTGGCAAAATATCGGCAGACACGCCGGGGTTTCTCGCTCAAGTCAAATTAAACCGTAGTATTAACTGGGTGCTTCGGATGCCTTTCCCTCAAACACATCGTTAAGGATTGCCAGTCCTTGTATTACACGCAGTAGCTAATCCTCTGACAACTTGACAAACATTTGGGCAATTTTGGCATGAGTTGTCTGGCGGAGTTGCTGAAGATATTCAAATCTAGCCTGAGTCAGTTTTAGGTAGGGCTTATGCACGTCAACACGCTGTAGGGGCTTTTTGATTGCCATGTCCCTACGATAGAATCAGGCATTCACTAATTAACTGCGTAAGTCCTGTTAGGGAAAGGATCTAGCGCTAAATCACCCGCAGGGCATTAGTCATAGCAAGTTTGATTGATTAGTCGTAATCTCAATCGACTTTGAAGAATACAAAATTTTTTGGTGCAATCTTGCAAAATTATGCGACGCCCGCCATTGACACCCTTGTTGTAACAGGTAGAAGATAGGGGCGATCGCTTCCCCCAGATTAACTATGCGCTTAAGTTTTTCTTTATAAGAGTTTGTAACTGTGATAGCATTTATTCTGTTTTTTCCCTAAACAATTAGTGGAATCAAAATCCAGCGCTTTTACACTAGCGCTTTTACACTTAGGAGGATCGAAATGGCACTTAGCGACCAGCTCTTGAACCCAAACAAAAAGGCTGAAGTTGTAGATGACTTCTGCAAATTGATCGATGAGGAGGTCGCTTCCAAGTCAGGTATATCTGGTCTTGCTATAAAGGCAGGCTACAGCGCGGTCAAGGGTATAAAGCCAGGGTACATTGGCTACGCCGTCGAGCAGTTCCTGCCAGGATTGTGTACAGCACTCGATCCCATTTGGAGCGAGAGTGTCCAGAAAGGAGATCCAGTCACGCACTTCGTTGCCAGCCGCTCTCCCGCCGCAGATGCTATCCTGAGCGTTACCGATGCCAGGATGGAGAGCGTCAGAAGCAGCCTCGCGTTGGGTACCTATAAAAAATTGCGCGGCTCGGCTAAGAAAAACGTGGAGGAAGGGATACCGGGATTGGCTAAGCTTCTCAAAAAACACACCTTGGTCTGAACGAGAAGGGAAGGTTCACACTCTGGTGCGGGTGGCTGTCCAAACAAGAGTGTGGAGTACGGTAGAGCTGTTCAACCCGATGCCCCTACTTACAAAATAAGCCGTTCTCTTCGTATCAGCCTAATTCAATCAGCATTTCTATCGTACTGAGCCGAAAGCCACAGGAAGAGAATAATCGCCTCGCCGCCTCGTTAGCAACAGTCGTATCGAGGCGAATTTGTTTGACTCCAATTGAGTTAAAGCGTTCAATCGCTCGCATCACCATCGCCTTCGCAATTCCAGCTTGGCGATATTCCTCTTCAACCCAGAGGTCGTGAATAAAAGCATATTCCTGTAAACGGTAAATGGGGATTTCCCGTTCTACCGTCGCTACCAGAAACGCCACCACTTGCTTATTTTCAGCCTCAGCGACTAGGAAGATATTGCGATCGCGTTGCGGTGGCGCATCCAGCGATGCACTAGACGCCATCCTACCCAACCACTTCTCATAACGCAACTCTGGATTCGGCAAGAATCCATACTTTGCCGAATCCCAAGCTTCATGCAAGGCACAAATCTTGGCAACCATTGGGAGGACAGATGGCACGTCAGCCGGTGTAGCAGAACGAATAAGCATATTTCAGTCTTTTGATGCTGAAACTGTATACTTGCTTATCCGTAGCATAGAAATGAAACATCTGGCAAAGATGCGCGCACTTCGTGCCGCTTCGCTAACAGACTAAAGTCTGGCGCTATACAAACAAAGACTGCCTACGCAATCTTTATAATGTTTGTTTCAGTCCGCGCAGGCAAACTACCCTTTGGGAAGCCGCGATCGCATCTACGTTTGTATAGGCACGAATTACATTCATTGGGTATTTTAGTAACTTATGACTCCTGAAAAGTTTTCCAATCCATTTTTAACTCTCAATTATGAGTCTGCCTTAGAAGCCTTAGGCGATGATTATTTTGATCGAGTAGCAGCGGCAGACTTTCCTAAATATATTCTGCGCTTTCGCAACGATGAATTATTACCAATATTGGGACTGAAACCAGACGCGGTGACAGACGATGATTTTATCGAAGCGTTTGGGATGTTTCAAGGAGTCAAACCGTTCTTAGCTTTGCGTTATCACGGCTATCAGTTTGGAGAATATAACTCTCGATTAGGCGATGGCAGAGGATTCCTCTACGGACAAGTGCGCGGTACGGATGGAGAACTTTATGATTTTGGGACGAAAGGGTCTGGTACGACTCCGTATTCTAGAGGAGGCGATGGTAGACTCACGCTTAAAGGTGGCGTCAGAGAAGTTTTAGCTGCTGAAGCGCTTCACTATTTAGGAGTTCGTACTTCCCGCTGTTTATCGATGATTGAAACGGGAGAAGGACTCTGGAGAGGCGATGAACCTTCTCCAACAAGATCCTCGGTAATGATTCGTTTCAGCCGTTCCCACATTCGTTTTGGAACATTTGAGCGGTTGCACTTTTTTGGGCGCAAGGATTTAATCGAAAAGCTGTTAGACCATGTAATTGAACAATACTATCCTCACCTCAAAGATAAGCAAGACCGATACATTCTGTTTTATGCAGAATTAGTTAAGCGGGTTGCAGAACTTGTTGCTCAATGGATGTCAGTTGGGTTTTGCCATGCGGTTTTAAACACCGATAATATGTCAATTACTGGGGAAAGTTTCGACTATGGTCCCTACGCTTTTATTAACACCTACGATCCCAAATTTACTGCTGCCTACTTTGACTATTACGGACGCTACAGCTACAGCAATCAACCAGGGATTTGCCAGCTCAATTTAGAAATGCTCCAACAACCTTTATCCGCGGTTATTCCTATGGCAGAGATGGAAGTTGCTCTATCCCAATTTGCCGAGCATTATAACCGAACTTACACCGCGCGGATGATTGGTAAACTGGGATTCGAGAATCTGCCCAATTTAGCCGCAGAAGAATTAGTGATGCAAACCCTGAAACTGCTGGTAGAAACACAAGTAAGCTATCACGGTTTCTTTTGGGAAGTAACAAATCAGTTTGACCGCAATTGGCGTGACGATGCGAGAAATATTCTGAAAGCAGATGAATTTTTGAATGCGCCTGAGGCTACCGCATTATTGGAAGATTGGAGAAATATATTTTTACAAACTTTACTCAGTTTCCCAGACAGCGAGCTGGATAATATAGCGAATCGGTTGCGTCATCATAATCCCGAAACGGTGTTAGTTAGACCAGAAATAGAAGCGGTTTGGGAGAAAATTGACCAAGAAGATAACTGGACACCGTTTTATGAATTGGTTGAACGGCTGAGATTTCACAAGAATGCGATCGCTTAATTCCTAATCCAGTTCACTTAAAGCTAGAAATCCAAAACCTGCTTAGGTTCGGTACTTGGAACCAAATCCAACTTATAAGTGTTTACGGGGAGGCTTAGCGTGGGGTTCTGAATGGCAATTAAGACAAGTAATGTTTTTGCAAAAACAAGATGCAGCCGTTTCTAAATTCTTGATAAAACGATAAAAATAGAGATGTTGTCAATATCTCTACTTTTATTGTTTTATTAGCGAATTCTATTGAATAGCAACAGACTTAACTTCTTCACCTGGGACGAGAAGCGCTGTACCAACTTCTATAGTATGCGGACTCTTGAAGGTTAATTGAGCATCAGACTTCTGGCAAGCTACCATCGTCTTGACGTGTTCGGCTTCGTCATCCCGAATGTTTACAAACACATCGTAGAGGTTGTTGATGGCGGGACGGCGTTCTTCCGGAACTCGTCCGGTTTGAAATTCATCGAACATATACAAATCGCCGTCTCGATAGTAATTGATAGCAATTTGTGGTGCAGATGTAGCTTTTAACTCTGCTTCATTTTCTTGCAAAAAAGTCTCGTAAGTATGATAAGCGTGTCCTTCCACTAATTCCATGAAGTGATAGGCAGAGCTGGGACTGATGATATAGAGAAAAACGACAACCCAGTAATAAACTAAAGCAGTATGTTGTGCTAAAAATCTATCAAACCAATTTTTATTGCCTCCTAAAGATTCCATAATCAGGAGGTGGTGGAGTTCGTTCCAAGATTCAGCAAAGTGAACTTTCAACCAATCCGCTCTGCGCCACATTCCGATTGTTTCGTAAAGATGTAAAACAGATAAGTAGGCAAAATAAGGGACACGAGCAACTGTTTCTAGTACGTAAAAACGAGGATAGGGGCGATTGCGGTAAATTGTGTTGATAACAAACACTAATACGCCGACAAGTAATCGAATCATTGGTAAAACCCCAGCTATTTTTTTATTAAGACCCTATGTGGGAAGGAAGGTTGTTTGTTCCTTCTATTTGCATCCTACTCAACTCCTAAAAATAGAAAATCCGTAAATCTGACAGTAACCGGAAGGACACTATAGTTACCAAAAGTAAAAGATTAACCTGCTGCAACCTGTCCAGCGCTTTATTAAGAAAGATTAAAATATTTGGCGAGAGCTAACTTCAGCGTTCCTCCCTTCAGAAGATTGGTCAGAATAAGCAAAGAAGAGAGCGATATCTAGAGGCATCAATGCTTAACAGCAGCCAGTGCATAGAGACAAAGTGCCCAATTCAGTTCACAGTTGACTTAATCGGCAGTAAATGGTCGATTCTGATTCTCAGAGAGTTGTTTGCCAGCGATCGCCGTACCCACGAGTTCCTAGAAGCATTGCCTGGAATTAGCACCAAAACGCTGATGATACGGCTCAGAGAACTAGAAGAGTATGGTTTAATAGAACGCCGAGTCTACGCAGAAATTCCTCCCCGCGTAGAGTATTCGCTTACCCAGAAGGGGCGAGAAATTCAACCCGTGATGACAGCGCTGAAGCAGGTGGGAGAACGATGGCTCAACCGAGATGCTTGTGTTTGTCCTCTTGATGGGATAGCTTTCTAGGAAAGGTTGCCTGCGTGAGGCCGATTCCTAATAACAACAATCTATGGGCAAAAGATATCGTTCGCCCTCATTAACACGCTTTATCAGCCAAGATGGGCAGTTGAACATCGTGCGGCGAGGGGTATCAGGATTTCATCGGGGCGATCTGTATCATTTGCTGCTTACCCTTTCCTGGGGATGGTTCTTAGCACTGTTCAGTGTGTTGTATTTAGTCTCCAACGCGGTGTTTGCTCTCATTTATCTAGCCGGAGGAGATTGCATCCAAAACGCTCGCCCAGGTTCCTTCATTGATGCCTTCTTCTTTAGCGTCCAAACAATGGCGACCATCGGCTACGGCGCGATGTATCCGCGCACGCCTTACGCGAATGCGGTGGTGACAGTCGAAGCGCTGGCGGGTCTTTTCGGAGTGGCAATGGCGACTGGACTGGCGTTTGCGCGGTTCTCCGTGCCAACGGCGAGGGTGATTTTCAGTCGCGTGGCAGCGATCGCTCCCTATGATGGGGTGCCGACTCTGATGTTTCGGACGGCTAACCAGCGCCGCGACGTAATTGTAGAAGCGCAGATCCGGGTGACTTTAGTTCGCAACGAAGTCAACCGAGAGGGAGAATTCATGCGCCGGTTTTACGATCTCAAATTGGTTCGCAGTCATACATCTATGTTCGCATTGAGCTGGACCGTGATGCATCAGATTGACGAGACGAGTCCGCTTTATGGGGCTACAGTGGACTCCCTGGCTGAGTCGGAAAGTGAGATCGTCGTGATGCTGACTGGGTTAGACGAAATCGTTTCACAGACGATCCATGCCCGTCACTCCTTTGCCACGTCAGATATCCTGTGGAATATGCGTTTTGTGGATATCTTATCGAGGATGCCAGACGGGCGGCGTTCGATTGACTATACCCGCTTTCATGACGTGATGCCGATAGAATCGGTCAGGGGTAATAAATAATTGGAAAAAGATAGTTTTACTTTAGCCTCAGTTAAACGAATCCTATTTGAGACCGAGACTCAGGTAGTTTAACAATAGTTTTTTTCCTTAAATTTGATATCATTTTCTTTCAATCGTCACCTGCCAAGTTTCCAATGTTGTACCAACCGATTGATCGAGATTTGTCAAGGCATTGAGATACTCAATCGTTGCATCCAGTTCTCGGTTTCTTGCTTCTACTAAATCATTCTGAAAACTCACAACCTGAAAAATTGCCGACCTTCCCAATCTCAGTTTTTCTTGTTCTATTTCTAGTGTTCTTTCGGCTAATTGCCTTGCTTGTTGGGCAAGTTGCACCTGTCTGAGGCTCAAATTTACATTTCTGACTCTATCTGTTACTTGAATATCGATACTTTGACGCAGATTTTCTAAAGTATTTTCTGCTTGCTGGAAGTTTACTTGACTTCGTTGATAATCCCGTTCCACAGTGAGATCGCCGAAGGTACGCGACAAGATTAACCCAGCAGTTAGTTGGGTTGTGTCATTTAGGGAATTGCCGTAAGCTGCATCTAAGTCTAAATTCCAGCGCCGATTATTATCGGCAATTAATCTTTCAAATTTTGTTCTTTCCAAGCTGAACTGTGCTTGCAAATAATCCGGTCTGTTTTGAAAGGCAACTTGTTTTAGATTATTTAAATCTAAAGACTTTGATTGCAATACTATTTTTTCTACAGGTTCAATATTAAGAGTTTGCTCGATATCTAGAATATCCAATAAAGCTAATTTGACAGACTCCAGATTATTCCGAGCCGCTAACAAACTGACTTCTCTATTTGCAATATCTGTCTGGCTTTGGACAATTTCAACTGGCGCGATTCTGCCAGCTTCAATCAAGACTTGGTTAAATTCTAAAATTTGTCGGGCACTTTCTAGAGAAATTTGCTCAATATTCAGTCTTTCCTGCGCTCTGAGTAAATTGCGGTAGGCTAAGATAGCGTCAGTGATAGTATTAATGAGAGTTGATTTTAAACCTTGAATATTTGCTCTTTCATCGAGTCGGGCAATTTCAACGGGAGCTTGATTAACTGCAACACCAGCACCTCTGAGGAGAGGTTGAGTTAAACGCAGTTGAAGATTTGAGCCAAATAGATCGTCATTATCAACATTGAAATTATTTATATTTGACGTTTGACCATTTGTTTCCCAGCCAAAACTCAGCCTGCCTCCTGTAGGAACCCTAACTTCAACAGTTGCGCCAACGCCAACATCGCTATTAGTGCTTGTGCTTCCCCCCGAACCAAAGCGGTCGAGATTCAATGATAGTTTAGGCGTAAAATCAGGGACGAATGCATCTTCCGCTACTGCCAAGTCTTGCCTTTGGGCGATTCTTTCTAAATAAGCGTTTTTGATATCTTTGTTGTTTTGCAATACCAAAATTACAACATCAGCTAGGGTTAATTGAATCCTACGTCCAGTTGTTACGGATTCTTGTTGGTTAGGGCTTTGTCTAGTTTGAGCTAATAAAGCGGCTGGTTTTCTGGCTTCAGATAAAGTATTTAAAATTGACCTAGATGTTGCAATTGGGAGCGAAGATGGGCTGGGAATAATTTTTGCTGATGGGGAGATAATAGATATTCCCAAATCTTCTTGCACAGGCGGCCTAGTAGCCGTAAGAAAAGATGGGAATTGTCTTGGCTGGGTGTTAATAATTTGACTAGTTTTGGTTGGGAGAGGGGAAACCGAGAAAGGAGCGATCGCATTCTTTAACCCAGTTTCCGATGCCCTATCCGTCGGCGCAACAGGAATCGGGCGTGCGAGTACCGGCGTCTGTGTCTGAGCGATCGCTGTCGGAACATTAGTAGTAGTCGCGCTTACCACCGTTGAATGAAGCTTAAGAACGACGGCTAACGTCAACGCCGTGCCCAAAGTTGCACTCGCAAGCAGAACGACTCCCCCAAAAAGAGAGCGGATAGGAGGCAAAAACCTACCGCTAGAAGCTGGAGGTTGAGAATTTAGGTCGTCGCGCTTGTGCATGATTGCGGGTAGCTTTTAGCTGATTGATTTTAGATTTTAGATGGAACAATTGCCGATTTAATCCAAAATCCAAAATTGAGCTGCTTTACGCAATGCCTATTAGTGAGGCTAAGAGTTACGCAATGCTTTCACTGGATCGAGCTGGCTAGCTCTCACCGCAGGCAAAAACCCCGCGCCGACTCCCACCAACAGTGCAGCTCCTAAGGACAAGGCAGCAGTCTTGCTTTCAAATTCGTAAGGTAACTTAAAAGTTTCGGCGACGACCATCGTTAACCCATGCACCGAGATGATAGCGGCAGTTCCCCCCAATAAACTCAGAATTGCCGCTTCCAGAATAAATTGCAGCAAGATGTCCTGCCTTTTTGCTCCAATTGCCCGCCTCAGCCCAATTTCTGGGGTACGCTCCATTACTGCTGCGATCGTGATATTGGCAATGCCGACGCCACCGATGAGTAGCGAAATGATTCCTACCGCTGTCAGCCCATTGGATGCCATTTCCAGGGTTTCCTGCTGCGCCAAGATTTGCCGCACGTTGTTCGAGGCATAAACCTCTTTGCCTGGGAAGCGCTGTTCCATGAGTTGCTTGGCTTTGTCTGCCAAATCCTTTAAGTCTTCTATCTTGTAAGGGCGTATTTGGATAGAGCCAATGTCGCGGCTACCCGTCAGGGCGTAGTAAAACGACATCGGTATCCATACCTCACCTTCAGGTTCCCGAAAAGATGAGGTAACGGTTGGCACGACCCCGACAACGACATAGGGTCTGGCGTTGGCATAAATGGTTTCTCCAACAGCATTCTGACCTTTAAAAAGTTTGTCTACTAAAAATTCATCGATTACTGCTACAGGGCGATAGTTTTCAAAATCGGCAGGGGTGAAGAAGCGCCCTGCTACCAATTGCTTACCCGAAGTCAGCAGAAAGTCTTGAGTAACGGGTGTCATGTCAGGTTCGGCTTCTTCATCCTGAAATAAGGTTTGAGGATTCGGATAGAACCCACTAGAGGCACTGATTGCCCGCACGCCCTCTAGCCGCTGTCGCAAGTATTCCATGTCTTCTGACCGGAGTTCCTCTTGCACGTAGACAAATACCTGAGGGGCGTCTCTCTCAGCGAGTTGCTTGGCAATTACCGCCCGACTGATGCTGCCAACTTGAAGCGTGGCGCTGACTGCCGCTACACCCATAAAAACGCCCAAAGTGGTGAGGGTAGAACGCACAGGGTTGCTGCGTAGGGAGTTACAGGTGAGGGCGAAGAGGTCGAAGGCGGAAAGGCTCATATCAATTAAAAATTAAAAATAACTTCTCATGTTTCTTTTTTCTGTTTCCCAGGCTGAGCAACAGAGCAAGGATATTGATTACCAATTACCCATTACCCATTACCTATGACTTTTTATTTTTCATTTTTAATTTGTCTTGGACAACGACGGGCGTTCCTGGCTCTAGGGAAACATCTGGCGGGGGTAACACCACCGCGTCTCCTGCTTGCAAGCCCGCAGTCACCTCCACGGTTGTTAATCCCTCTAGCCCCAAAGATACCTCTCGTTTTTGCGCCTTGGATGAAGAGTCTCTCACCCAAACAAAGGGTTTAGGCGCAGAACGCTGTATGGCTTCCGTATTCAAAACCACGACGTTCTGGCGCTGCTGCAAAATGATTTCGACGCTGACTTGGCTGCTAGGAATTAATCTGCGGGTGGGTTGGTCAAGCTTGACGGTTGCAGGTACTGTGGCTTGCCCAGATTGGCTTTCCTGTTCGCTACTGCCAGAAGTGCTAGCGATCGCTTGGGGATACAAGCTTTGCACTCGTCCGGTGAATTTCTTCGCATCGGGACCAATCACACTAATGCGGACACGTTGATTGCTTTTCACTTTGGCGGCATTCAGCGTGGAAAGATTGAGTTTCACCAACTCTTGTGTCGGATCGCCCAAAGTCAACAGGTCATTCCCGATATTGACTCCATTCCCATTCTTGACCATGATGTTGAGAACTTTTCCTTGAATGGGCGCAGTGACGATGTTGTTTTGGAGTTGCTGCTGAAGATTTTTGATTTCCAGCACCTTCATCTGGATGTCCCGACTGGTGGTAGCGACTTCTAATTGTGCCTGTCGCAGTTCAGTTTGTGCAGTCGCCACTTTGTCTAAGATTTCTTGCTGGTCCGTTTGACGCTGCTGCTGAAGGTTCTGGAGTTCCAGGCTACTCGTACTCGCTTCTAACTGAGCGTCCCGGAGAGCAGATTGGGCGTTGCGGACGTTTTCTTGTTGGTCTTGGAGTTCTTTACCTGGAATAAAGCCCTTTTCAGCTAGCGCTTGCAGCTGTTTGAGTTCCTGTTGGGCAGCAATTAGCTTTTCCTGAGCTTCCGCAATCTTCTGCTGATTGCGTTTGATACTGAGTTCCTGTTTCCGAATCGCCGCCTGCTGATTGGCACGATTTTGGAGTTCTCGTCGGGCAGTTGTTAGCCTTTCCTGAGCTTCTAAAACTTTCTGGCGACTGCGTGCTAAGGTGAGTTCCTGTTTCGTAATCTCCAACTGCTGGGCATCGAGGCTCGTTTCTTGCTTGGTGTCGCGCAGAACGATCAGTTTTTGACCAGCTTGAACGCGATCGCCAAGTTGCACTAACACCCGTTCCACAGCGCTTTCTGCGGGAGATTTCAGGGTTTGCTGACCGCCCAATTCAACCACGCCACTTTCATTGATCGTGTTCTCAACGGTGCCTCGCTCTACTTTTACCAAACGCACCGCCACTGGGTCGCCGGAGCGATTTAGCAGCAACCCATAAACTAGCCAGCCCCCAACGCTTGCTACTGCTAGACCGGCTGACCAAGCTAACCATTTGACTCCAGCCTTGAATTCCGGTTTCCCCAGTTTTTCAATTCCCAACACTTTGCCCGTCCAGTTTGCAGTAGTAAGCTGAATCACCCTGCTACTGATAATAGTTCACCGTTCAGTCTATTTTTGAGCAGGTTTGGAAGCTTGATTTTGTCCGCCGTATTCGCCGCATTGCTGAATGAGTTTAGCGACTACACCTGTCCAGCCAGTTTGATGACTAGCGCCCAGTCCTGCGCCATTATCGCCATGAAAATATTCGTAGAACAGAATTAAATCGCGCCAATGGGGATTATTTTGAAAGGTTTCCGAGTCGCCATAAACCGGACGTTTACCTGATTCATCCTGAAGGAAAATTCGGGTTAGCCTTTGCGACAATTCTGTGGCGACTTCCCAGAGATTCATCATTTGCCCAGAACCTGTGGGACACTCGACTTGGAAATCATCACCCAAGTAGTAATGAAATTTTTGGAGAGATTCAATAATTAAATAATTAATTGGAAACCAAATAGGACCGCGCCAGTTGGAATTCCCTCCAAATAAGCCGCTACTGGATTCTGCGGGTTCGTAATCTACTCGATATTGCTCGCCATTTACCCCAAAAATGTAGGGATTTTTCGCATGAAATTTTGAAACAGAGCGAATCCCATAGGGGCTTAAGAATTCGTTTTCATCGAGCATTTTTTCTAAGATGCGGCGGAGTTTATCTCGATAAGCGATCGCGAGTAATCTTCTAGCACCAACCCCTGGCGTTTCCATACACGCAACATTTTGTTTCAGGTTAGGGCGATTTTGAATAAACCATTGCATTCGTTGTTGAAAACCTGGAAGCTTCTCTAAAGTTTCTGGTTCGATTGTGGCAACTGCTAATAGAGGAATCAGCCCAACCATTGACCGCACTTTTAGTGGCAAATAGCTACCATCAGGTAAATGCAACATATCATAGTAAAAACCATCCGCTTCATCCCACAGAGATGTCTCTGCATCGCCCATACAGTTCATTGCATCAGCGATATAAAGGAAGTGTTCAAAAAATTTGCTGGCGATATCTTCGTAAGCGGAGTTTTCTGGTGCCAACTCTAGCGCGATCGCTAGCATATTTAGACAGTACATTCCCATCCAACTTGTACCATCAGACTGTTCTAAATTCCCTCCGGTAGGCAGATCCACATTTCTGTCAAAGACACCAATGTTATCCATGCCTAAAAAACCGCCTTGAAATACATTTTTTCCCCCAATATCTTTGCGGTTCACCCACCAGGTAAAATTAAGCAACAACTTTTGAAATACGCGCTCTAAAAACTTCTTATCAGCGCAACCATACATTTTTTGTTCAATCTTGTAAATGCGGAATGTTGCCCAAGCATGAACCGGCGGATTCCCATCGCTGAAATCCCATTCATAGGCTGGTAATTGACCGTTGGGATGCATATACCATTCCCGCGTCAATCTATCGAGTTGCCGCTTTGCAAAATCTGGATCGATTGTTGCCAAGGGGATGACATGAAAGGCTAAATCCCAGGCAGCAAACCAAGGATATTCCCATTTATCTGGCATGGAAATAATATCATCATTGAAAAGATGAATCCACTCAGAATTCCTAATATTTCGGCGCGACTTTGGTGCTGGATGAATCGCATCGCCTTTTAACCATTCTTCTACAACGTAGTGATAAAATTGCTTATTCCACAACATTCCCGCAAAAGCTTGTCGCTGGATATTTCGCTTCTCTTCTGTTAGAGAACACGGAGAAGTAACTTGTTCGTAAAATTCATCAGCTTCGCGTTTTCGGTTTTGAAAAGTTGTGTCAAAATCGACGCCAAAGGGTTCGGCAAAGCCGGGAGAGTCGCTTAGTCGTAGTCGAACAACTTTAGTTTCGCCTGCACCAATTTTTAAGATATAATCAGCAGCAAATTTAGTCCCTATTTGGTTTGGATTTACAGCATCTTCTTGACCGGATACAAGATAATTATTAATCCCATCTTTTACGTAGGGCGAGGGATTATTTACCCCAAATAATCTTTCCTGATTTGTTTCATTTTCTGTAAACAACAGTAAGGGCGGTGTTTCCGCCCCCTGATTCCCCTCACAATAAAGCCAGCGTTCGCCTAGGCTTGCTTCAGTCGCTTCTAAAATACTTAGATGATTGTCACTTTTAAGTCTTTTGATTCTAGGCTTCTCTTCAGAATGATTCCAAGACCATGTATTGCGAAACCAGAGGGTTGGTAGAAGATGCAGGGTTTTCTCTTCCGTTCCCCGATTGACCGCACTGATTTGAATTAAAATATCCTCCGGTGAATTCTTGGCATACTCGACAAAAATATCGAAGTAGGCGTCAGAATCAAACACTCCAGTATCGAGTAGCTCAAATTCTCGGTCTTGATAACGTCTACACTTATTTTCTTCAACGAGTTGGGAATACGGAAAGGCTTTGTGAGGATATTTATAGAGACATTTCATGTAAGAATGAGTGGGGGTATTGTCAAGATAAAAGTAATATTCCTTGACATCTTCCCCATGATTTCCTTCCTTTCCCGTTAAACCGAAAAACCTTTCTTTAAGGATCGGATCTTCCTCATTCCAAAGCGCGATCGCAAAACAAAGTCGCTGATGGTTATCCGAAATTCCGGCAATCCCATCTTCTCCCCAGCGATAAGCGCGAGAACGAGCCTGATCGTGGGTAAAATAGTCCCAAGCTGAGCCATCAGGACTATAATCTTCTCTCACCGTTCCCCATTGGCGATCGCTCAAATAAGGCCCCCATCGCCGCCAATAAGCTTTGCGCTCCCGGTCTTCTTTTAATCTAGTTTCTTCTGGAGTCATCTCACTGTTAAATTATTAAAAATTCTTTAATCAATTCTAATTAAACTTAGCAAAACTTAAGTTGCTGGTCGAATGATGCGACAGGGATTTCCAGCAGCCACGACATTTTCAGGAATATCTTTGACAACAACACTGCCAGCTCCAATTGTCGTGTTGTCGCCAATTGTCACCCTTGGACAAATGATAGTGCCGCCTCCAATCCAGACATTATTGCCAATCTTAATCGGTGCAGCGAGTTCCAGCCCCGTTTGACGGATTTGAGGATCGGTCGGATGATAAGCCGTATAAATTTGCACGTAGGGACCAAACAAAACATTGTCACCGATATGAACGGTATTACAGTCTAGAATTACGCATCCATAATTCATGTACAACCCGTTGCCAGCGTAAATATTGCTGCCGTAGTCACAGTGAAATGGAGGTACAATTTGAACCGTTGAGCCTACCTGAGCGAACAAATCATTGAGAATTTGCGATCGCAACTCTAGCTCTTCCTCAGTCGTCGCGTTGTACATTCTTAATAGACGAGACGCCCGTTTGCTTCCAGCAGCGAGTTCTGGGTCAGACGCTAGATACAACTCGCCTGCCAGCATGTTCTGTTTTTCCGTTTTTCCCACGGCGTTGCTTCCTGTACACTCTCTACAAGTATGCGTTGAAAGTCTTCAGGCGTAATGAGAAAGCAATGAGAAATAGCCGTTTTCTTATCTAAAACTTCCCTTGTTTACTGGCATCTGGTTAAACATAATAAAAAGGGAGACTCCGCCTCCCCCTTTAGTATGAAATTCAAGGATACATTCCCAAGACATTATTTTCTCAGATGAGTAGCGATCGCTTCTAGAAGTGAGGCAGTTGTAAACGGTTTAGCAAGATAACCGTTTGCACCTAAGAGTTGCTCTTGGTGAAAGAAGTTTTCAGAAGTATCAGCCGTGAGAAAAACGAAGGGAATTGGAGCTGTAACCGGATCGGAACGAAGTGCCCTGAGAACTTCGTATCCATCAAGTTCTGGCATTCTCACATCACATAAAATCAAATCGGGACGCAATTCTTTTGCCAATTGCACTCCGATACTGCCATTCTCAGCACCAATGGGAATGAATTCCCCTTCACTCAGGATATCTAGGATGCTCTCACGGATGACCTCTTCATCTTCAATCACCAACACTTTTGTCATCAGTTCCTATGTAGCCATTCAATGACGGTATGACAACAAAAATAGTGTTCAGCAATTCCATTGCTCAACCCGCTTGTATCAGTTTTATTTGAAATGCTACTCTCAAAAAATTATCTTGTTTCTGAGGGTCGCTCTACACCAATCGAGAGCGCCTTCTTGCTCCGCTTTAACTGCTTCCAGAGACCCTTTACTTGTTCGTATGCTTGTTCGGGAGCAAGCTTACCTCCCGTCTCTAGAGCCGAAATGTAGCCAATTTTGTGAGCAAACTCTTGCAAATTGGCATTAAAAGCGAGATGTTCGGGTGAAAATGAGCCGTAGTAGCGACTTTGAGGGGAAAGAAAGCTGTTTTTGCTCACTTGGTCAGGATTGGTCATGGCTATTTTTTTATGACATTGAGTCTTTATTTCAAAATCTCTTGTTAATGTTACCTTAACCCAAAGTTAACCTCGTTTGATTACTCCCTAGGGAATATTCACAAATAGCAACTTTCCGGGAAACCCAAACAGCGGGGATGATGTTCTGGCTTGGCTTTGTCGATGTACAGTTTACCCACCAGGAGTTTAAACCCCTTGCTAACAGAATCAAGTCTTCTGAAGCAGACTGAGTAAGGATTTCAGCCCACTTGAATGGACCTCAGCCATGAGCCTTGAACTTGAGTTCAAGACGGACTGCGGGCTGGCTGAGAATGATGCGGTTACTTTCCCTTTTCGCCACGCCCTGTTGCAGGATCTCCTAAAACGGCTCAGGGAACTGTATTGCTTGTAACAGCATCAGGGAAAGAATCTCACAATGCTGAGGTGACGAAGCCAGAGCGATCGCCTGAATCAACTGCTAACATCAGGAAATGAAATCTAAGCCGCCACTCATTGGAATTACGACCGCTGGTCAGATGGATACGCGCCTGTTTAGCATCAGAGGCGACTATGTAGAGGCAGTGCGCTTAGCGGGTGGCTTACCGATGTTGCTGCCACCGGGAGAACCCGATCCCGCAGCCATCTTAGAAAGAATTGATGGATTGATCTTCTCCGGCGGGGGTGATATTGACCCCGCTATTTACAACGACTCATCTCATCCCACCGTTTATAACGTCGATCATCAGCGTGATACCTTTGAGCTAGCTTTAGCCAAGCTGGTTTTAGATACAGATATCCCAATCTTAGGGATTTGTCGCGGTTTAGAAATTTTGGTAGTCGCAACAGGTGGCAACTTGGTGCTGCATCTGCCGGATGAATTTGGGGACGTGATCGCGCACCGCACCCATCAATCTCGCTTCTGCCAGCATCCCGTGCAAATTGACCCTGAGAGTCGCCTCGCTGCCATAATTGGCATCACAGAGCCGGAGATAGTCTCGTGGCATCATCAAGCTGTGCGGACAGTACCGCCTGGATGGCGGGTTACAGCACGCGCTGCTGATGGGGTAATTGAAGCGATGGAACACGAACACCATTCTTGGGCGATCGCGCTTCAGTGGCATCCCGAACTTGCTCTCGACGATCCCTATCAGCAACGCATCTTTCAGGCGTTAGTCGAGACAGCACGTAAGCGCACGATCTAGTTTTCAAGAGATCGAGGTGTTCTTGATTACAACACACGGAGACATCTCGAAAAGGCTGAAACTTGAAAAAATTCTGTTTTATAGACTTTTGATAAACGTTAGAGAAAGTGTGACTTAAATAAACTTTTTTTTACTTACTTATCGGGAAATCTAAAAACGAAGATTGTATCTATATCCATCGTGTTCATCTCTGTTTCAACGTGATTTCCCTATTAAATTATTTTTCCAGAAAGAGAGGAAACCTCTCTTTGAAGCATCTTGTCGCAATTTTCGGTATTGTTGGAATCCTCAATGCCTGTGTAACTCAAACTCCTCAATCTCCTCAGGCAGTTGAGCGGTCAACTAATTCTACTAAATCAACAGCTTCAAACCCAAAAACGAGTTCACAACCTGACAAAAGTTCCCAGATAGTGAATTCGGATCATTCAGATACTAAATTGCCCAAACTGGTTTCTGATAAAGATGAATTGCCTTCCCAGGCGTTTGATTTTCACATCCGCAACATTGTGACTTCTGGCGATACTGTAAAGTTTCAATCGCGCAAGTATGATTTTGTCTTTGACAAAAATAGTAGTAACTTTTCTGTGCAGCCAGGAAGCCTCCCGAAGAATTTTGTTTCTCAGCCGGAGAAGCATCAAAAAGCGCTAGGGGGAGAGTTAAATCTGCCTTCTCGTTATGAAACGATTAAATATAAAGGCAAGACTTATCAATATCGGGTAAATCGTAAAGGGAATTCAGAAACTCCAGATTGCCAAAAAGAAGCAAAAGTCGTAATTACGCTAATTACGCCCGAAAGTAAGCAACCAAAAACGCAAACCCTTTATACAGGGGGTTGCTTGAGCTTTCCTTACATTACCGCCGCTAAAATTGTAGGCGATCGCTTATGGTGGTCACTTGCCTTTCCGCAAGGAGAAGGTTATACCGGCAAAACAACGCTTGTCGGTTATCACCCACAGCAAGAGCAATGGACTGTTATTCATCCACAGGGGATGGATAGACAGGAGATTCTCGATTTCGAGATTGCGGGAACCCCCGACCGACCAACATTCTGGATGGCAACAAAAATAAGTGGGGAAGGCAACAACTATTCACCAGGAATGGGATTAGTGGCATATCGTCCCGACTCTTCTGACCTGCAATCGGGTTCTGTAACTTCTTACCGCGTGGATAATAGTCCCCTCATCGGTGCCATTCCCGATCGGCTATTGCTGGAATCAGATCGGCTTTGGGTTGGGACTGGCAACGGTATCTGCCAGTTGCAATTGTCAGTACCTGATAATCCTGATTGGAAATGCTGGCGATTTGCCATCACCGCGCGACTGCCGACTGAGAAAGTACCCCTCTACAGCGCGTTGTTGAATGAGACGCCTGCGGCTACTCTCGATGCGCCTGCGGGACAAACGGTTGAAGTTCTCTGGTGGCTGCCTACAGACTATAGTAGTAGCGGTCAATCCCTGCTCCGCCGGAAAGGTCGTTACGAGGTGAGATATGACCAAGGCTTCACAGCGACGCTGGATGGGCAGGGAGCAACTTCTTGGTCTGAGATTTTTGGGTCATCGGAAAAACCGCCGGTGTGGTTTTCTCCTGTTTCCTGGCCTGCTAATGGCTGGCATTGGGATGGTTCGCGCTTTGTCCGAGGATTTGATGAAGTGTGTGAGTGTCACTCTGGAGGGGGGCCGAGAGGCATTGGGCCTATAGAGCACAATGCTAGCGGCGGCATTAACCTGAATGCTATGCGAGGCGATTTGGAGTTCGTGAATCTGTCGAAGAATTCTACCAGTGTCAAGTATTATTCCGGCTGGGTTGACGATGCTCTGATCAATCCTTACCCAACGGTGGTGCCGCAATATCCAAAAAATGCTCAACCCAATCCTCTAGAATCTATCGCTAAGCAACTCTAGCTCAGCGTTTTCTACGGTAAGACAAGATATTAGGAATCGGCAAATGGGTGACATTTTTTCTCTAGTTATAATTACGGCGCTGTTATTTTTCGGCCCAGCGCTTTCTGCGATCGCAATTCGACGTTCTCTTTCGATTCCTTGGCAATTAGTCCTGCTTGCCGTTTGTGTTTTCTACAGCATTTTCCCAATTCTACTGACTTTGGGAGGTACGGGTTTGGCTGAACGCTTCGCCTGTGAAGCCGGTGGTAGGGGAATCGTTATCTATAAATGTCCTGGAACCCCCTGGCTTGGGGATGTGATTACGTTTATGACCTTTGCTCATTGGGGTGCAATTTTCACGATTCCATCCGGGGTTGTGGGTTTTGTCGGACTCCTCATTTCCTTAATCCTCAAAAGGAACAGGTTGCGAACTGGGGTAAACACACCAGAAAGACCAACTGCCACTTTTTACCGCAGCCGTCGCCGCAAGGTCGTTGCAGGAGTGTGTGCAGCGATCGCGCAACGGTGGGGACTGTCACTCCTGGGTGTACGGGTTGCTATAGTCGTTTTAAGCGTTGTTATAACCGGAATTGGTCTGCCGATTTACCTTTGGGTGTGGTTGGCGTTTCCCCTAGAACCATCCCCTGAGCCTACACAAGTTGGGTAAATCATCACGATTTTAAGTTTCTGATAGATAGAGTCAATCATTGTGTTCTTAGCTTAGGGGTTTCAGTATCAAAATATTCACGCCAGCGACTAATCTGACCCTCTTTGAAATTGATCACAATGACATCATCAGCTTTGTTCCGATGACCTGTTGCATTTTCAGTATCTTCGTAATACCACTCGACTACTGCGCGATCGCCATCAACGATAATCTGCTGAATCTCAATTTTTATGTCTGAATATTGCTGAGCAAAATGAGTAACTTCTTGCCGAATTTTGTCTTGCCCCTGCCATTGTTGACCCGGTAGGATGATTTCACCATCGGGTGCAAACAGTGCGGTTAGAGCCTCTGCGTCACGAGCAATCCAGGCCTCTCTCGCTTGCGCGATCGCTATCCGAATATCTTCTGAATTCATAGACTGATTGGCAAACGCACCTTTACTCAAATCTGTATTTAATAATATGAGGCTTAACTCCGTCTATGTAAACCCTTTTAAGTGTAAAAGCTATATTGATAAAATAATAAAAGCTATCGCAATTATGTTTTATTTTTGAAATGTTGTTTTTTACGAACCACAAAGGACGCCCAGGACGCGAAGAAAAGAAATACAAAAAAATTGATTAGTTTGGCTAGGAAGACTATAAATCCCTCTAGCAGGAGAAGGAGTGTATCGCCGTGTTAAATGATTTAGGGGTTCAGAACCCAAATTTAGAGAAGTCGGGGATCTGAACCCCTAAATCACAACTAAAATCTGATTGCTATACTATTTTGGATTGCCAAAAACTTACAATTCTCCTTGTCTTGACCAATCGGTAGCTTCGGAAAATTAAATATACCAACAGTCAAACGAAATGAGATTATCAACGGGGGTAATGGGATTATTAAAGTCTTGTTTCGAGGCTTCTTTTCACTCTATTAGAAAATTTACCTTAAGGTAGACTCAGGCTGCTAAGGAAAGAAGCTTGATGCTGAAATTTTTAAACGTCTTTTTTACTTCAAGGCTAAGGAAAGAAGCTTAATGCTGGAATTTTTAAACGTCTTTTTTACTTCAGGAGGGTTTATCCCTCACGGTCATTGCTACCTATGGAAGCCTGGTTTGGTGTGGCTTCATATCGTGTCCGATTCTCTAATTGCCCTTGCTTATTATTCGATCCCAGTGACGCTGTTCTACTTTGTCCGCAAGCGTCAGGATCTCCCATTTGACTGGATTTTTTTGCTATTTGGGTCATTTATCATCGCCTGTGGTACCACCCATGTCATGGAGATTTGGACGCTGTGGCATCCTACCTATTGGCTATCGGGGTTTATCAAAGCAATTACCGCTTTAGTTTCGGTGTATACGGCTGCGTCTCTGGTGCAATTGGTTCCTAAAGCACTGGCTCTTCCAAGCCCCGCAGTGCTGGAAGCAACGAACCGAGAACTGGAAACCCAAATCGCCTACCGCTTGCAGATGGAGGAGGCGCTGCAAGCAAGCGAAGAACGATTTCGGAGTGCCTTTGACTATGCGGCGGTGGGAATGGCGCTGGTGGCAACAGATGGACGCTGGCTGGAAGTCAATCGTTCTTTATGCGAGATCGTTGGCTATTCGGAGCAAGAATTACTGGCTACGAACTTCCCGGCGATTACGCATCCAGACGATTTAGAAACCAATCTGGAATATATGCGCCAAATGCTGGCTGGCAAGATTCAGCATTACAACGTGGAGAAGCGATACCTCCACAAACAGGGACACATTGTATGGATTTTCTTGAGTGCATCGCTGGTGCATAATGCCAAGGGTGAACCGTTGTTTAATGCTCAGATTCAAGACATCACGCAGCGCAAGTTGGCAGAGGAGGAGAGAAAGGCATCGCAAGCGCGACTGGCTGGAATTTTGGATATTGCGGAGGATGCAATTATCTCGGTAAACGAAACACAACAAATTACCTTATTTAACCAAGGGGCGGAAAAAATCTTTGGCTATACCGCCAGTGAGGTAATTGGTCAGTCCCTGGATTTGCTGCTGCCGAAACGGGCTGCGATCGCTCACCGTCAGCATATCCGCAATTTTGACACTTCTGTGGGTAACGCCCGGAAAATGGGAGAGCGCAACGAGGTATTTGGACAGCGTAAAAATGGTGTGGAGTTTCCGGCGGAAGCTTCCATTTCTAAGCTGGAATTAGCTGGCGAAAAAATATTTACTGTAATTTTACGAGACATCACCGAACGCAAGCGGGGCGAGGAAGCTTTATCCCAACTAGCCTCGATTGTTGAGTCCTCAGAAGATGCGATCGTAGGCAAAACACTGGATGGAATCATTACCAGCTGGAACTCTGGGGCTGAACGAATTTATGGCTATACCGCCCAAGAAGTCAAGGGGCAGCCGATCTCGATTCTGCTGCCACCCGACCGCTTCAATGAGATGGCGTCAATTTTGGCAAGAATCAAGCAGGGAGAACGCATCCCCCCTTATGAAAGCGTGCGTTTTAGAAAAGACGGCAGTCAAATTGATGTTGCCATTACGATCTCTCCGATCAAGAATCGGGCGGGTCAGGTTACGGGTGCCTCAGCGATCGCCCGTGACGTTAGCGATCGCCGCGCCATAGAACGCCTCAAAGATGAGTTTGTCTCCATCGTCAGCCACGAACTGCGGACGCCTCTAACCTCGATTCGTGGTGCCCTCGGCTTGCTGGCAGGGGGTCTGCTCATGGCTAAACCTGAAAAGGCTCAACGGATGCTGGAGATTGCCGTCTCGAATACCGACCGCTTAGTGCGCCTGATTAACGACATCCTCGATATTGAGCGCATCGAGTCGGGTCAGGTAGCGATGGAGCATCAGATTTGCGATGCCGCAACTCTAATGCTTCAAGCTTCAGAGGTGATGCGGGCAATGGCTGACAAAGCCGGAGTCACCCTATGCGTATCTCCCCTATCCGCCCAACTGTACGCCGATCCTGACCGGATTATCCAGACCCTGACGAACCTACTCAGCAATGCCATCAAATTCTCTCCTCCTAGCAGCAGCGTCTATCTCAGCGCCGAAATTCAACAGACCGCGGAGCCTGTAAAGACGCGATTTCTCGCTCCTGGAGCCGGGGAGGGTGGAACAGAGAAAGAATTTACCCCCTCGCCTCCTCAACCTCTCACCCTTACAGTCTTGTTCAAAGTGAAAGACCAAGGACGAGGGATTCCCGCAGAGAAGCTGGAAAACGTCTTTGAACGATTCCAACAAGTTGATGCCTCTGACTCGCGCGATAAAGGTGGCACAGGTCTGGGGTTAGCAATTTGCCGCAGCATTGTGCAACAGCATGGAGGTCGCATCTGGGTCGAAAGTACGCTGAATGAAGGTAGTACCTTTTTCTTCACACTGCCCCTTTTGAGCGGTGAGACACGAATGCTGAATGCTGAGGATGAACGGGAGAATCTCTCTGAGGGGGATGTAACGACAGCGCTAGCCCAATCCTCCCTAGCTACTCAGGACGGTGCCGTGCCCTTACCTTCGGACGCTGACAATGCACTGGGTACGCCTCTCGTGCTGGTGTGCGATGATGAGCCTGCGGTCTGTACCGTAGTCCAAACTTTGCTAGAACAGCGCGGCTACCAAGTCAAGACGGCTTTCTCAGGTCAAGAAGCTGTAGAATTGGCGCTACAGGAGCAACCTGCTGTAATTCTGCTCGACCTGATTATGCCCGGTATGAACGGTTGGCAAACAATGGCGGTTTTGAAACAGCGACCTGATACGAGAGAGATTCCTATCGTCATTTTCAGCGTTTTATCGCCAGAGCAGAGTAATTTCCTCAAATCTTCTTTAGAGAATCAGACCTTAAGTAGCCTGCTAGAGGGAGACCTTCTGCAAACCGATCTGGGTCAGTTGCAGCCGTCTGCTCCGTCAGATGCGATCGCATCCAATTCAATTACGATGGAGAATGCAGCCGGTTCTAATATTGACAGCGCAGATTCTCCAATCAACGACATTTCGCCTCAGGTATCGCTTCCACCAAACTCAGATGATGACAAGCCGCGACCTCCTGATTTTACGGGCTGGGTTCGCAAACCCTTGAATGAAGCATCATTATTTCAAGCACTGGAGCAATCCTTGCAACAGGCAAAGGTTGCCAAAGTTTTGCTGGTGGAAGACGACTTGGATCTGGCGCGGGTACTGATTGCTCGGTTTGAGCGCCACGGTTTGGAAACGATTCACGCGAAAAACGGACGCGAGGCAATTCAAAAATTAGCAACGATGAATCCCAATTTGCTAGTGCTGGATATCGTGCTGCCGGAGTACGATGGTTTTGCTGTAGTAGACTGGCTGCGTCAGTGCAATCGCCTGCGCCACATCCCAATCGTGGTATATTCTGCTAAGGATTTGAACAATGCCGAACGAGAGCGGCTACAGTTGGAACAAACCGAGTTTCTCACGAAAGGTCGGATTACTCCAGAACAATTTGAAGGGCGCATCATTGCCTTGCTGAATCGGATAGTTCCCAACAGGAAGGAAAACTCCAATGGTGACAACGAAGCGCATCCTGGTAATTGATGATGAAGAGGATATTCGGGAAGTGGCTCAGCTGAGCTTAGAAATGGTCGCCAGCTGGGACGTCTTGACAGCGAGTTCTGGGAGAGAAGGACTTGCCAAGGCTGAAGTTGAACCACTTGACGCCATCCTTCTGGATGTGATGATGCCTGACTGGGACGGTACAACGACTTTTCAACAGCTGCAAGCCAATCCTGCAACTCAGCACATCCCTGTGCTGTTGTTGACTGCTAAAATGCAGGCTGCCGACCAACGCCGTTTTGCTCAACTAGGAGTAAAGGCAGTAATTGCGAAACCTTTCGACCCGATAACTCTCGCAGATCAAGTTGCGAAGTCTTTAGGATGGGATATTTAACTGAGTTTTGCTACCAATCGACTGCAAACCCACCCCATCCAAAATTTGATTGAAACCAAAAGAAGAGGGCGCAGTTGTGCGCCCTCTTCTTGTTAAACAGTAAAATCAATTCGATGAAATGAGGTTAACTCAGCTCGTTCTCGGATAGATAGACTAGCTTCTTGGGCTAAATCTTCTTTACACTCCTAGCACTCTGCGAGTTTGCGGTCCCACTACTCCATCTACACGCAAGCCATTTCTCGACTGAAAGTTCCGGACTGCTCTTTGGGTGACGGAACCATAATATCCAGTCGGTGAAACCCCTAAAGCGGATTGAACTTGTCGAACAGCAGAACCTCTAGAGCCTAGGCGGAGAAAGGAACCGCCAACACCAGAACCAGGATTAGAACCAGAACCTGGTCTCGTGCTGATATAGTTAGCAGCAACATAACGACCCGTAGAAAGCTTTGCATACCCGTTGCGATAAGCCACAACTGGTGCAAGTGCGGCTCCATTACGGACGCAGCTATGCACTCCGTAAGATGTGCTGGGGCCATAGCGAGCGTTAAGACAACTGCCGTTTGTATTTACAAAATACTGTGCTGCGTTAGCTGGTTGGATCTCGCTGAGACCTCCGAACAAGAAAGCGACGCCAAGTAAACCCAGCCAAGCTGAACTCGGTGGTTGCGTCCAGTTCAGCGAAAAGTCACGCAGAGTATACTCGATGCCAGCTTCTGCCTCTTCATAGGTATTAGAAACATGAATGTAAGCAAGAGTTTCCATGATTTTTCTCCGTATAGTTGAGAAACACTTTGTGATGCTTCAGGATGGCTGCTGAGTTTTTCGGAAACATTTTTCGGAAACTCAGATGATTTTTTATGGATTGTTGAGTTTCAGCCGCATTAAAGGAACCTTGTGCAATTTCCTTTCTAAATGAGACGCTCAACTGTAGCCGTTCCAAGACATACAGACAATTCAGCAATACACAAATAGTGTGAGCTGACAGATGGCAATTCAATCAACGAGTCAAGTGCCAGAAATCTCTGGTCTATCCCCGCTCTAGAATAAATCGTTTGCTCAGTTGTCCGATCGCTGTTTTCCCGCACTGACGCACCTTCAGAAAAGTTGCATTGATGCGAGATGGTAATGCTCGTGTCGGTCAGAACGCTTTGTCTATCTGGTTAATCAATACTGTAAGGCTTTAACTCCTCACAATAGTCAAACAATAAGGTAGACATTATCGCAATCTTAAAATCTTAATTTTTTATTCAGAAAAAAAGTGAAGAAAAGTAAGTTTTATTAAGAAGAAGTAAAGAAAAGGCGATCGCTTTGTCACCTCACCTGGAAAATCAGGGTAGAGGGAGCGATCGCCCATAGAAAACCTGATAGTCTCTCTAGAGAAGAAATCGGGTAGCACTTTCTTTTAGCACGTTCTTTGAAGATTAGTAACCATCAGTCGTCAAACCAAACCTTTTAGAACTGTGAAATCTTCAAAGAACCGTTAAAAGGCTCAGAGCGGAGCTGACGACCATTTCGCCAAACTTCTACTCCGCGTGGGGTAATAAAATAGGAATAACTGCCATTATCCGCTTGATACCGATCCTGCCCAACACGCCAAGCAGCAAGCTGCATCGAAGCGCTTGGTTGCTGCTTTAATTGCCCCACATAAAACAATTGACCATTTTCTCGACAAACTTTCACGCGAGAGCTTGCCGTCTCACCTTCAATCAAGGCGTTGCTGCATTGATTAAAAGTCCCAGCAACACCAGAAGTCGCTGCCCCTACAATTGGTTGTAGTGGCTGGGGTGCGATTACGCGCGGGACTGGGAGAGCGTTCCCTTGCTGACGACCCCCAGGATAAACATTTAGATTTGGGTATGTGGGATTGTTGCTTCTCGTGACTGCGTTGTTGCGTACAGCCTGAGAGACTGGAGGTGGAGCAATGGGTTTAGGCGCAGCGGTTGCCATTTGCCGGGGTGGAATCTTGCCTGCAACTAAAGAAGGCAATCCGGTAGCTGGGTCAACTGCTAAACGACCATCAGGATGAAATTCAAAGTGAAGATGAGGGCCTGTACTATTGCCTGTCGAACCCATTTCAGCAATGACTTGACCCTGAGTAACTTGTTGACCCTTGCTCACCAAAAGACGACTATTGTGACCATACACCGTGTGGCTTCCGTCGGGATGCTGGATTTCTATTACATTGCCTAGCCCCCATCCTGAATCATCACGACCAGCTTTGATGACTGTACCCGATGCGGCAGCAACAATCGGAGTCCCAGTGCTATTAGCAATATCAATTCCTTCGTGATAAGCATTAAAGCCTTTCGTAATATTCCCTTGAGTGGGCCATATTAAGCCAGAAGCAAGGGAGTGATGACCTGGAGTCGTGGAATAGTCTTTTGCTTGAGTCAGGAGGCAGAAACCTGTCCCTAGAACGGTGGCGCATGAGATAACGCCAATTAAGCTATATTTACGGAATTGAGAAATGGCGAGTTGTTTCATTAGATCAGAGCCTGCAAGAAAAAGGGTCTAGGAAGCCTTTTGGTTATCTGTTGGCTTCAGCTTTGAGCTAGCAATATCAGGACAATCGCTGAGTAGAGGATACCCATTTAAAGCGGGACAAGAGAACCCCCCCTCGTCCTATCTTCAGCTACGGTATACCTCCAAGTCGGCACTAAGTTGGTACCCAGTCGGCAGGCCTCTCCCCAAATCCCTCTCAGTATCTAAGAGCGGCTTTCGCACTTCGTGCCGCACCGCTCGCCATAGGGAAGCGGCAACGGGTTAGCTCTGGGAGGGCTTTGAGCAAATAAGTCACTTTGATGTACACCAAGCCTATCTTGAAGATGGACGGCGTTGCCCTTCCTGTTGATGGCGGGAGGCGCTCGGTTTGATAACTCACGCTGCTAGCGACTGATTAAACTCGTTTGAAAAGTAATTCGACTTTGTGCTATTTGCTTAGAATTGAGCTTTCGGACAGGTCTAGAGATTAAGAATCTTGCTATTTAGTTCAATTGGATATTTTCTATTAGAAGGGTTACTTAGAAGTATGTTCCTCGCTTGGAGGTCGCTCCAAAACTGCTCAAAACCCGGATAAACGACTTATTTTGGGCAGATTCACTCTAATTCAGAACATAGCGTTTCTCAAGGGAAGCAAATACGGCAGAATAACCTAACCTTCTAAACCCCCTTCCCGATGATCTATGCTTTGCTTTACCCATCACTGCTAAAAGAGAACCCCTGTCTCTAAGTAGCTGGGATTAATTAAATATAAGATGGGATAGGTTCTCTAAACGGAGTTTTCCATTATTTATGCCAGCTCCGATTCGGATTATCTTAAGCGAAGCAGAGGACTCGATGTTGAGCGAGTTGCGAGTTGCCCAAACAGTGCCGCAACGCACTCGTGAC